>JAGQQC010000132.1 GCA_020426395.1 Planctomycetaceae bacterium | reverse complement strand
TGATGATGGTCGTCATGTAGTTGACGGAACCCATCATGGAGGAGACACCCACCAGGGTCAGTCCCAGCAGCCACCAGGTCTGTGCATCGCCCGAACCGGGAGCCGCGCTCTTAATCGCGGAGAGCACCGGATAGGATGTCCAGCCGGCAGCCGGCCCGGCCGTGTTTCCACCGGCGATAAAGCTGATACCGAAGCAGACGATCGCCGGCCACATGAACCAGTAGCTGAGCATGTTCAGCACCGGGAAGGCCATATCGTCCGCCCCGATCTGCAGCGGGATCAGGAAGTTTCCGAAGGCACCAGCCAGCACCGGGATGATGACCAGGAAGATCATCACCGAGGCATGCATGGTGAACAGCATGGTGTAGAATTCCGGCGAGATATATCCCCCCTGCTGGGCAAAGAGCCATTCACCGATAAAGGGCATCGGGTCATTTGGATAAGCCAGTTGCCAGCGAACTCCAAGTGCCAGCGCTCCGCCGACCATCAACATCAACAAGGTGGTGATGAGAAACTGAGCCCCAATGACCTTGTGATCGGTGGAGAAAATATATTTGCGGATGAAACCGATCTGGTGTGCGTCCGCATGCCCGGAATGGGCGTTTGCGGAAAATCCGGATGCGGTCGGTTCAATTGTTGCCACGAGACGACCTCTTTGATTCAGGTTGTGTCGTTAAAATTAAAAGACAGATATGCCACTCAAGGTTGTACGAACGTTTTTTCTGGGCGATCTTAAGCTCCAGATTTTGATCACTCAGTTCTCGGCGGAATCAGTTTCGTCTGGTTTGGGGGTAAACCCGTCGAAATTCTGTTCCTCATAAAGTTTTTGCAAGTACGCCTTATATTCTTCTTCCGGCAAAGCCTTGATGACCGCTCCCATTTTGTAATGGCCCCAGGCACAAAGTTCGGCGCAAACCAAGTCGTATTCGCCCGGCTCGTTAATCTCAAACCAGATCGGGATTAATTTGCCAGGTAAGGCATCCTGTTTGACTCGTAATTGAGGAGCGAAGAAGGAATGTTGAACGTCACCCGATCTCAGGTTAATCACCACTTTCCGCCCGGCGGGAAGAACCAGTTCATTCACCTGATACATGTCATTGGGTTGGGGAATAATTTCCAGCTTTTCATCGGGGCTTGGATAACGCATTCGCCATTCAAATTGACGAGCGGTGACTTCCGCAACCGGGTTTTTCAAGATCTCTTCGTCCACCCGATCGACGATTCGGAATTCCGCCCAGACATCCATTTGTTTGAAGGCAATGAAGAGCAGGATGATGCCCGGAATGACCGTCCAGATCAGTTCCAGCTTGTGGTTTCCGTGTGTGTACGTCGCTTTGTCGTCATCTCGCTTGCAGCTTGCTCGCCAGAGTACGTAACCGAGCGCGACCTGCGTACCGACAAACACCGCTCCGGTGAGTGCCAGAATCAGGTAGAACAAGTCATCAATTCGTTCACCAATGGGGCTCGCTGGCTGTCCGGGGAACCACCAGTTCATCGAAGGTGACATCGCAAAGATGACCACTGCCGCAATAGGCCAGCAGATGAAAAAGAGAGACCAAAGCTTTTTCACAACAAGTAATCCTCTCGAAGAGGCAAATTTTCTTAAGTCAATTTGAAATTGATATAGGATCAATTACAGGATGGGGTGTCACCGAAAGGTTATTCCGAATCGGTTCCGGAGGTTGTCTCGGGAACGGCCGCCGTTTCCGAGGACGATGTCTTATGCTTCATCCCCGGATCTTCATGAGGAAGATGAAGAACGTAGTTTACGACGTCCCAGATTTCCTTGTCGGACAGGGCCGAGCTAAAGGCTTGCATGGGAGTGCCCGGGATGCCCGCCTTGATTCGACGAAACACATCGATCGGTCGATTTCCACCGCGGTACTGACCCAGACGGAGGTTACGAGGTTTCACAAGTTCACCCCAGGAATCATACAGCCCTGGTTTGGAATACGTGATCTGTGTTAGTGGGTCGGTTTTATAGGTTTCCGTTTCTGATCCATCACCGTTACCCAATGGGCCGTGACAGGTGATGCATTTCACTTTGACATAAAACTCCTGGCCTCGCTGTCGTGATTCAGGGGTATCTGGAACACGGGGCTCGGAAGGATTGACGATACTTTTTTCATCATCCGCCAGCTCCCATTTCCGTCCAATCTGTTCGTAGATGGACTCGAATTCATCTGGCAGATCATCCGTAACCAGGTCCTGGAAATCCTGCTCCAGTTCCTCAAGGCCTTCTTTTCCTTCCTGCTTGGTTTCAGTGTAGGTTTCCATCGAAAAGTCGGCTTCAAAGAAATCGATTAACCGTTTTTCGATTTCACCACGGATGGCCAACCAGCGAACGTATTCTACAATGGCCGCTTTGTCTTCGTCCGACAGTAATTTGAAAGAAGGCATATAAGTTCCCGGGATACCTTCATTCAATGTGCGGACCAGGTCGGCGTGAGAGGGTTTGTCGGCATAGTCGGTTGATTTGAACTTAAATAAACCGAGGCGGAAATCTCGCGGTTTGGGATTTAAGTATTTTGCAGTGGCCCCTTGCCCGTCGCCGGTGACTCCGTGGCAATGCAAGCAATGTTTTAGGTAGAGCTTTTGCCCTTGAGCCAATTCATGTCCGCCGATACTCACTTCCGCTTCCGCTTCAGGAAAGTGATCTCCCGAAACGACGAGCGTGTTGTTCTTGGGATCATGACTGACGACTCGAATGAAGTCGAGCAGTTCCTCCCCCTCTTCATCCTCGCGATAAAACTGGAGGCTGTCCCCTGTCAGATTGGCGTCCGATTCTTCTTCCAGTTCCACCGTTAGCTTCTTTTGGCCTTTTCCCGCATCCTGGACTTCCGTAACAGCTCCGGTGACCAGCCCGAATTCAACGGGGAGTTCATCCCAGGCGTTCAGTGCAGAAGGCTCTCCGAAATGGAGTTTGATGGTGGAATTGACCGTTTCCTGGGCTTTAGGCATCAGGTCTTTCACACGCGGATGCGCGGAGAATTTCATCTCCGGCCCTTCTCCGCAGCCAACCAGACAAACCGAAATCAGGCAGATCAGCAGGAGAGAGCGAGGACTCCCGAATCTGGATTCCTTGGCAATTTCAAACATGTAGAGTATTCCAGAGAATGACGGTATTTTCGACCTGATCGTTCTAAAATCAGTCGGCGCTGATATAGGACAGGATTTCACAGGTTCCAGAGCAGCGGTATGAGTTCAGACAGGATGAAACAGATCAGTATTCAGGCGGGATCACGCAGTGGTAGGAAATTTCAGGTCAGCCCTAAGTCTGTTTGCTGCCAATTGATTGCCCATCCTAAACAGTTGTGGCTTTTGAATCAGCCAACAGTACAACGGGAAACGGGAATTCTGCCCTAATTTCGGATGAATTTCCCACCAACTCAACTCAATCCACCAAGGCAATGCTTCCTGTTAACCCAGCCAAGAGCTAAGCCCGATCTGGCTGTCCAGCCCCCCTCCATAGAACCGATGGACTGGTTGAGAAACGATAAGTGCTTTTTCAGGAATAGGTTAGGTTTTGTGTTCGGATCTGTGCCGAGTCCAGAAAGGAAACGGCCTAAGCCTGAAAAAGAATCAAAATCGCTCATCCGCACCCATCCTGGAGTGACGCATTTCCGTACCCAATTCTGCATCAGAATGGATCAGTATTGAGCGAAAAACTCACTGCGCGATCCGGGGAACGATATTATGCTGGATTCTTTCAGTTCCCCAGGCGACTCGCAACACCGATTCGGGGCCTGGACATCCAATTCTCGAAAGCAAGAATAGGGTTTCACAGGTATTTCCCGGCCCGCGGAATGTACAATCTGGTCATGATCCAAAAAGCTCTCTGAAGAGGCCGATGGGATCTTATTTCACAGAGCAGAGAACAGCCCCAGCAAGGTTTAGCGGATGGGCTTTGGTGAATTCGTGTGGACAGAGTGTGAAAATCTGAGACGGATGAAACTCCTTTTAATGTAAGAAGTTATACTGGGAAACAACGTGCACGACGAATTGGTGACCGAACTGGAACGACTGATCCGCCGCGACCCCGGCCAGCGCGGGCTGTTGGGTCAGACAGGTGAACAGCATCAGTTCGGTGTCGGTTCACTCTCTCGGGCAGCGACTGAACTGGCCACCCGGGCGAAATCGGTCGTGTTGGTGACGGGTTTTTATATCCCCGGTGCGAACATTCCTGCCTCGGAGACCGATGGCCCACCCGGCACGCTCTACCTGGCGAAACTTTTGGAGCAACTCGGAATCGAAGTCACGGTCGTCACGGACAGTTATTCCGCATCCGCTGTGAAATCGGTCGCCCGACATTTTCAGTTTTCAACCACCCAGGTACATGTCGTCCCGCAAGAACCAGAAGCAGACTGGTGCCGGGAGTTTTTTGAAACCGGGCCCGGTTGTCAGATCACACATTTGGTTGCTATCGAACGTGCCGGACCGGGTTACACATCCGAGATATTTCTGGAGCGGTATTCAGAACCCGATCTCGCCGAATTCTTGAATCACGTTCCCATCGAACGTCAGGGGGGCTGCCACAACATGCGGGGAGTCAACATCGATGCGTGGACGGCTCCTTTGCACGAGTTGTTCGAATCGGTTGCTCAGTTTCATCCCGAAGTCCGGACGATTGGGATTGGAGATGGTGGTAATGAAATCGGGATGGGTCAACTCGACTGGCGGCTGATTCAAAGCTGCTTGCCACTGGAAGGGACAGGGCACATTCCCTGCCGGGTAGAGACTGACGAACTGATTGTGGCCGGAACAAGTAACTGGGGAGCGTTGGCATTAACCGCGGCGGTCGCTTTACTCAAAAACAGGTTGGATTTGATTGATTCCTGGACTGCGGAACATCATCAATTGCTGCTGGAAAAGATGGTTATCGAGGGGCCTGCTGTCGATGGTGTGACCGGCCAACAGGAACCGACGGTCGACGGGCTTCCTTTTTTAACGTACATTCAACCCTGGTTGTTGATGCGACAACTGTTGAATTTATGAACTCTCCTTTCAATTGTCTCAAATCGTTTGCTTAATTAATGCACCGTTCCGTTTCTTTTTCGTTAGTGATCGCTTTGCTCTGGCTGCTACTCATCGGTGGGTATTTACTCACCGTTCCGTTGCAGTTGCCCGATGTGGAGTTCAGTCGCCTGGCATTGACAGTCATTTTTCCAGAATGGTGGGATGAGTATTGGGGACGTGAACCGGCTTCACTCGATCAATTTCTACTGGAACGAATCGACCTCTGGTTCACTGCTCTCATTGGGGGGCTTGGCATTTGGGCAGTGGGACGAATAACGTTGCGATGCCCTTATCTGCGCGCCTGGTCGGGTATGTTAGCAACTCTTGATTTTAACCTGTTCGCGTATGGAATGGGTCTCTCGTTGATAACCACGAGTCTGTTGCTGCTGGGTTTAGTGGGATGTCTTTCCTCGCTCCTGTTCCGAATACTGATTCTGATCCCGGTGTTGCTGGAATTGATGCATTGGTATCGTCATCGTCAAGCGGGGTCGATTAAACCGGCACGACTTCCCTTTCGGGCCCATCTCGGTTTGTTGCTGTGCATGATCCCGTTTTTGCTGGTGATGATTTTCGGAGCGACGCAACCTCCCATTGATTTCGATGTGCGTGAATATCATCTGGAAGGACCGAAGGAATACTATCTGGCCGGACAGATTACCTTTCTGGAACACAACGTTTACACCAGTTTTCCGGCGCTGACGGAGATGGTTTCCTTACTGGGGATGCTCTTGCGGGGAGATTGGTACCGGGGAGCACTGGTGGGCAAATGCCTGTTGATGCCTCTCGTTCCATTAACCGGTTTGGCACTGGGAAGCATTGCCCGCAAGTTGTTCAATGAAACGAGTGGTTGGCTGACCTGTCTGGTCTGGTTGTCAATTCCCTGGGCTCATACGCTAGCGACAGTGGCTTATGTCGAAGGGGGAATGCTCTTTTATCTTGCGCTGACTTTCTTACTGGCCATTCAGTTACTTCAATCGAGATCGGTAAAGCGTGATTCAACGGATACCTTAATTTCATCAGCCCCTGTGTTCCTACTGGGGTTGTTCGTCGGTGCTGCGATGGCGTGCAAATATCCCGGTTTGGTTTGGGGAGTGATTCCTGCAGTCGTTTTGTTGATCTCCCTCTTGATTGAACAGCAAAGAGAACTGAAGTTGCCTCCCCTCTCCAAACAACTGAGGAGAGGGAGTGGTTTATTTCTTCTGGGACTCCTGATCTCCGTCGGACCGTGGCTCTTCAAGAATTTAATCTTCACCGGGAATCCTGTCTTCCCGCTGGCTTATGGTCTCTTCGGGGGGCGGGGTTGGACGCCCGAGTTGTATTCTGCCTGGCAGGCGGCACATGCGGTTCCGAAAGAAACATTAGCTGCCTTACCGGAGGCCTTGTATGTGCGACTGGTGACGGATCCTCGTCAGACGCCCCTGTTATTGATGTTCGCTCCGCTTCTATTTCTGCGGAAGGAATCGCGCGCAACCGGGTTCGCGTTATTCGTCCTGCTGTTTTATTTGACATTGATTTGGTGGTTTCTGACACACCGGATTGATCGCTTCTGGCTCCCGGCTTTATTGCCGCTGACCTTGATGGTGGGCGGAGGTTTTGTCTGGAGCGATTCGATCTATTGGCCCCGATTCAATCGCGTAGGCGCGTTCCTGGTGATGGGGGTCACTTTCACTCTGATGATATCTTCTCTGGGAACGTTTCTGCCGGTCGGCAATCGTATGGAACTGACACGTCAGTTTGCAGAGCAACAGGCCTATCTGATCCATGTGTTGAATGAAGAGCTTCCCGAGGAGACACGTGTACTACTAATCGGTGAAGCACAGGTATTTGATGCCCAGTTTGAACCTGTTTATAACACGGTCTTTAATCGGTCGCAGTACTTGCAACTCGTGGCAACTTCCGAGGTGACAGGCGAGCTTAAACCGACAGATCAGATCAAGGCGGCATTTGCCGAAGCGGAAATCGTTTCTGTGGCCGTGAACTGGGAAGAAGTTTTGCGATACCGAGGAACTTACGGCTTCAATGAGCACATTGTTCCCGCACATCTTCAGCAACTTGTCGAGCGGGAAGTACTTTCTTCCCCGAAAGCGTTATGGCGCGTGAAGCTGGCAGAGCTTGCCAGTGAGAAACAGGCAGAGATAAAAAAGTGGGCCCCCGAGTTAATCGAAACTCTCGAGGGCGAAGTGTATGTCGTGCTGGCACAGTTGTATCAGGTTCGGTGAAGAACTAGACGGTTTTGAACTGTTCGATATCCAGTTCCCGTTCGAGAGATCGTTTTTCTGCATGCAGATCAAGAGGCTTTTTCTCGGATTTCTTTTCTGCTTCTTCATGTGAAATGACGACATGCCAGATGCCGGAACCCGCTTCTCGTTCCAGATTCAAAGACTCTTCATTACCGAGGTCGACGCGGATTTTTTTCTGTTTCGAGTTGTCCTGGATATTGTTCATTTCAATCGCCCTCACGTCACCGATGGTGAAGAAAACACCGTTTGCCGAAGAAATCAGTGACAGGAATTTAGTTTCCGCCTGATTCAGATCATTCCCATCCAGTTTACCAGCCCTCGATTCGGGTTGAGAAGAAGATTGTCTTTTGTAAGGGGCTGATTCAGGAAATTCCCAATATTTGGCCTCTAATTACAGGATATCCTGCCTATCATTACAATGGGGCGTAAATGATTTATTGGTAAGGGTTTAGATTGTCGGTTTTCATTCTGAAGCCATCCAGCGAACGCTTGACCGACTCTCGTTGTCCTGACAAGATAGCGAACTCACGATATTCCCCACGATGGCCGAAGGGGCCATTCTTCCGTCCTGTTTTCACAAAGAAGTTCGACCTCCATGCGTTTAGTTACCTACCAATCGGCAAATGGTTCCCGTATTGCGGGCGTAAATCAACAAGGACAGATCGTCGATTTGAATCAAACCGACGGTACCCTGCCCACTTGCATGAAGGCGTTGCTTGCAGGAGGCGACGCATTACTGGCCCAGGCAGCCAAAGCGATTGAAACCGGAACCGGGCTGAATCCTGCGGGAGTCAAACTGTTGGCTCCAATCCCGAATCCTCAGAAAGTCGTGTGTATTGGACTCAACTACATCGATCACGCTAAGGAGTCGGGTGTTGAGCCGCCGGAGGAACCTGTTCTGTTTAACAAGTTTCCCACGGCTGTGGCTGCCCACGAAGAGGAGGTAACACTCCCTTCGGTGAGTAGCCAGGTGGATTACGAAGCTGAGCTGGTAGTCGTGATTGGACAGTCGTGTAAGCACGTAAGTGAAGCGGATGCTCTCAGCTATGTTGCTGGTTATTGCACAGGGCATGATGTTTCTGCGCGCGACTGGCAATTGAATAAGCCGGGCAAACAATGGCTTTCTGGAAAAACCTTCGATGGCTTCGCTCCGTTCGGTCCTTATCTCGTTACCGCTGATGAAGTCGGTGACGCTGAGAACCTGAATATCAAACTGCGACTGAATGGCGAAACAATGCAGGATTCCAGCACAAAGCAGTTGATCTTCGGTATTCCGAAACTGGTTTCATATCTTTCTCAAATCTGCACTTTGTTGCCGGGCGATGTCATTTTCACCGGGACTCCTCCGGGCGTGGGAATGGCACGTAAACCACCGGTCTTTCTTAAGCCGGGCGATGTCTGCGAAGTCGAAATTGAAAAACTGGGTTTGTTGCGGAACAAATTCGTCGGAGAGTAAGTTTAATTATTTCAGGTTAGAACTTTTGGCTAATCTTGTTGAAAGCCCTGGTTTTACCTGTTCCTTTGGTGAGAAACACCGGGAATAATGGTGGTGCGTATTATTTCGCACCATGCTTAAGCTCTCTGTCGTCTTCACTCGCCATGTTCCGAAAGCATTTATAATGCACGTGATGATCCGTTGCATTTCATTCGCTGTACTGTTGCTTCTTTTGTCATCTGCTGTTCGATCTTCCGATGATAAAAAGAAGAATGCTGCTGAGCATCACGCGCCACTCCAGAGTTTGATCGAAGTCAAACCGGGTTATTTCAGCGGAGGAGAACCTGTTGGTGAAGAGGCTTTCAAAAAGCTTAAGGAGTTGGGAGTCAAAGTCCTCGTAAGCGTGGACGGCATCCGTCCGAATGTCGAGCTTGCGCATAAATACGGGATGCGTTACATCCATATTCCCATCCAGTACAACGGGATTGATCGAGAGTCAGAGCTGAAACTGGTACGCGTCGCGAAAGAAATTAAAGAGCCGTTGTACGTTCACTGTCATCATGGTAAACATCGCGGGCCAGCTTCGATGGCGATTATTTGCCGTGCCTCGGGTCAGTTTGATGCCAAGCAGGCTGGGCAATATTTGCACGATGTTGGAACCAGTCCTGAATACAAAGGACTTTGGAAAGCAGTTCGCGAGTTTCAGCTACCAGAGGAAACAACTTTGCTTCCCCCATTAGTGGAAGTGGCGGAAGTTGATTCCATTGCAGCACACATGGCGGAAGCGGATCGTCGGTTCGATCAACTCGCGGCGTTACTGGAAGAGAATCAGAATAAAGAACTTACTTCCACTGTCGAAGAGCAACTGAACAGCGAACTTTTGTTGCTGTGGGAGCTGATTCGCGAATCGCGTCGAGCTGCGGCACTCTCTAAAAAGCCAGATGAGAAACTAGTCATCGCCTTTGAGAAAAGTGACAGCCGCATCAAAACGATGAAGGAGGATCTGAAAAATGTTCACTCCCGCGAGACCTGGTCGAACAGGTTAGAGCTGATCAAAAAAGATTGCAAAGGTTGCCATTCCCAGTTCCGGAATTGAATGGAAACAGGGCGCTTCTGTGGTATAAAGAATGGAAGAAGTTTTTTCATTCATCTGGGATGAAGGGCCATTTCCATGTCCTCCGAATATCGAAAATTTGTGCTCATTGTTTCTCGGGACGCGATGGAACAGGACATCGAGAAGATCAGCAATCAAGTGGCGAACATGTTACGAGCACGCATCTGTGCATCGCCGCGTGGTTTGGACAGTTTGCTACATGACGTCGATCTGGGTATCCGGGATAATCTTTATTTAACGACCCGCTTGCAGAAACAGGATCTGGAGTGGCTGCTACAGGAAAACCTGGGCCCTCTTGCGAAACACGTTCGTCTTGAATGGTTAAGCAATGAGGAGATCAGTTGAGGCTCACTCTTATAGAAGTGTCCCAAAACCCTCTGATGGGTCACATTCCTTCTTATTCTACAAGATGAAGAACAGCCACAACCGGGTTTCAGGATGTGTTCTAATTAGCGGACGTCTTTCGAGCGAGGCTTGCAGTCGAGGGCGGATTCAGGGCACAATCCAGCGTTCCCAGTTCTATTTCCCTGATTCCTGCTGGAAATGATTTCCATGAGTACCCCTGCCCCTCCCCCATCCGTCAACCAGGAACGACTGGTCTCTCTGGATGCTCTCCGTGGTTTCGATATGTTCTGGATCGCTTTTGGGGAAAAGGTCGTTGAAATTCTGCATAAACATTATGAGTGGGGACCGCTGAACTGGCTACACCATGAATTGGAACATCCCCTCTGGCATGGTTTTACT
>JAGQQC010000131.1 GCA_020426395.1 Planctomycetaceae bacterium | reverse complement strand
GAATTGAGGAACCTCGCGGGACTGCCTGAATATTCAGACGAACTGCGCAAGTGGCGCGGCCGCATGGTCGACCACTTTCAGGTCCGAGGCGAACCGTTTTTGAAGAACGGCGACTTGGCACTCCGACCGGGCAGTCAGAAGTTGAGCCCGCATTATCCGGGGAAAGTGAAAAAAACTTAAAACTTAAGTCTATCGATATCTCCTGACTTGTAGACCAGTAAAAGGCAGAGAAAGACGACTTCGTGTGCCACGGCTAGCGAGTCTAGCCGTGGCACCCATTTTCTTGGCCTTTCGTCTGTTTCATGATTCTTCAACCGGATGACTCTGGACAAGACTTCGTGATTGCCCAGGCTACCTCGCTCTCATTCGTACACCAAAACAGCACGAATAGGGCTCTATCTGATCACAAAACCGAGCTTCAAGTTGCCCGTAACCCCTTTTGGGGCTTATAGTATTCAAATAAGCGAGGGCTGATATTTCCCACCTGGAGGCCCATCTTTTCCTCGCCGCCCTCCTTCCGATCCCGCCTCCTCCCAATACAAAGAGATACTGAAACGAATGAAGTTCATCTCCGTTCTTTGTCTGACCTTGTTGTCACTCCCCCTGACAACCGCCCACGCGGAAACGGCACCGCTGACGGTTTTTCCAACCGAGATCAAATTACAGGGGGCGCACAGTCACCAACATCTTGTAGTAGATCAGGCCGAAGGTTCCTTCATCGCAGATCGAACGCACGAAGCGAAAATTGAATCGCTCACGCCCGAAATTTGTCTGGTGGAAGGGAACATCGTCTCTCCCGTTGGAAATGGAACTGGCAAAATCCGTATCAGTCTGGGCGACCAACAGCAGGAACTGGAAGTCATTGTCAGTGGAGTGGGTGAAGTTCAACCAATCGATTTCCACCGGGATATTGTTCCGATTCTGACCCGGTATGGCTGTAACAGTGGTCCATGTCATGGCAAATCGCGCGGGCAGAATGGTTTTCAATTATCACTGCTCGGTTTTGACTCGGCGTTCGATTACAACGCGCTCACCAAAGAGGCTCGGGGGCGTCGACTCTTTCCTCCGGTTCCCGAAGAAAGTTTGCTCATTCAAAAGGGAGCCGCCCAGGTTCCCCATGGTGGGGGTAAAAAACTGACCCCCGATTCTCCTGAATACAACATGCTGCTTCGCTGGATTGCTTCCGGGACACCGGAAAAGCAACCGGAGACACCGAAACTTGAAAAAGTAACCGTGTATCCTCCTGCGCGAATCATGCAGAATGAAAAAGAACAGCAACTGGTTGTCACAGCTCATTATTCGGATGGGACGAAAACAGATGTAACTCGACTGACTCAATATCAATCCAATGAAGCCGCCATTGCCGACATTGATGAAACTGGCTTGATCGCCTCCGGAACGGTGACTGGAAAAGCAGCCGTGATGGCCCGGTACCAGAATATGATTGCCGTCTGCACAGTTTCCGTTCCCCTGCCGGGTGAAGTGGATGAACAAATCTATGAGCAACTGCCCGAATACAACTTTATCGATGGCTTGGTCTGGAAGAATCTGAAAGAGCTGAAACTGCTACCGTCCGAGCCAGCCCCCGATCATACCTTCCTCAGACGAGCGTATCTCGACATCATCGGTCGCGCTCCCACTGCTGAGGAAGCACGCGCTTTTCTGACGGATACTTCGGATGACAAGCGGGTTCGATTGATCGATCACTTGCTCGAACAACCTGAGTACGCCGAATTCTGGTCCACGAAATGGGCCGACCTGTTGCGACCGAATCCCTACCGAGTCGGCATTAAGGCGGTGATGAATTATGACGCCTGGATTCGGGAATCGTTCCGGGAGAACAAACCCTACGACCAATTCGCTCACGAGTTGATTACCGCCCAGGGAAGTACTTTCCGCAATGGAGCGGTTACTTTATATCGAGACCGCCGTACGCCGGATGAGATCACAACGATGGTGGGACAGTTGTTCCTGGGCATTCGCCTCGATTGCGCCCGTTGCCATCACCATCCCTTTGAGATCTGGGGGCAGGAAGACTTTTACAGCTTCGCGGCCTATTTTGCGCAGATCAAACACAAAGGAACCGGGCTTTCCCCCCCGATTTCCGGTTCTGAAGAGATGATCTTTGATGGTCCTGGCGGAGAAGTGAAACATCCCCTCACCAACGAGGTCCTCGCACCAAAACCGCTGTTCGGCGAGGCGCCAGAAATCAATGAAGAAACAAGCCGACGGGAAGCACTCGCCATCTGGATGACTTCTAAGGAAAACCCCTTCTTCTCACAGACGATGGCAAACCGGGTGTGGGCCGATTTGATGGGCCGTGGAATGGTGGAACCGGTAGACGATCTGCGAGGGACAAACCCGGCTGTGAACCAGGAATTGCTCACAGCTCTCGGGGAAGATTTCGCCGCACATGATTTCAATATCAAACAATTGATCCGCCGCATCTGCACCTCTTATGTGTACGGACTCAGTTCTCATCCCGTCGAGCGAAACATGGTCGATACCCGGAATTACTCCCGGTATTACCGACAGCGTCTTCGAGCCGAAGTGTTATTCGATTCGATCATTCAGGTGACGGGTGCAAAAGAATCATTCCAGGCGATGCCGGCGGGTGTCTCCTCGAAAGAATTATGGACCACCCGAATTGATTCGCTCTTCCTCGATGCCTTTGGACGCCCAGACCCGAACCAGGATCCTCCCTGCGAGCGTACGACCGACACAACCATCGTGCAGGCGCTGCATCTGATGAACTCCGAAGAACTCTACAAAAAAGTGACCGGCGAAAATGGCAACGCCGCCAAACTGATCGCCTCGGATAAAACGAACGAAGAAATCATCGACGAACTTTACCTTAGTATCTACAGCCGTTTTCCCGATGCGGAAGAACGAGCAGCAGCTCTCGCGCTGTATAACGTTGATGGAACGAATCGAAAAGTCGTCACTGAAGATCTGATGTGGGCGATGTTGAACACGCCGGAATTCGTATTTAAGGATTGATCAAAAAACGAACGGGTAACCCAGACAATCTCGTAGAGTTGTCTGGGTCGCGGAGCGACAAACCGATAAGGACACTCTCAGTCGCTCAACTAACTTAAAACAGACGCACAATCAACACCCGCTTGTGCCTTCGGCACCCAGACAACTCTGCGAGATTGTCTGGGCTAGCCATTGAAATTTTTCACAAACAACATGTTAAAAACCATGATGAAAAAATCCTTTTTACTCATTCTGATCACGGGCTTTGTCCTATCGTCGGTCAGCTCCATTTCGGCTGCGGTTCCCGAGATCAAAGCGCTTGTTCCGATGGGAGGACAAGCCGGAACCACCGTTGAGGTCACGATTGACGGAACGATCGACAAGGAAAAACATCCCGCGGTCTGGTGTTCCCGCGAGGATCTTACCATTAAACCGGGAGAAAAACCGAATCAACTGAAAATCACCATCCCGGAGAAAGCGGAACCCGGCTTTGCCTGGATCCGGTTGCACACTGCCGAAGGGGCTTCCAATCTGCGACCTTTTCAAATCGGGACGATCATCGAACTGACTGAAAAAGAAGCTAATAACGAATTGGAAAACGCCCAACTCATCGAACCTGAAATGGTCGTTGTGAATGGGATCCTCGGTTCGGGTTCGGATGTCGATGTCTACAGGGTGCATCTGGAAGCGGGGCAAACTGTCGTTGCCAACATCCAGGCCAATTCAGAAATGGGTTCTCCCATGGATGGGGTGATGCAGATCGTCTCTCCACAGGGTTTCGTTATCAAACAATTCGACGACAACCTGGGAGTGGATCCACTCGCCATCCATACCGCCTCGGAGGCAGGCGATTATTACCTGCGATTATTCTCCTTCCCGGCAACCCCGAATCAGTCGATCGCTTTTTCCGGTGCGAACACGTATGTCTATCGTTTGACCATGACCACCGGTCCTTACGTCGATCACACAACTCCGATGTCACTCTCAATCAGCGAACCTACTTCCGTCCGGCTATTCGGTTGGAACCTGCCGCGCGAACTGCATGAAGTGACGATTCCCGCATCGGAGAACAAGGACTCCACCAAGTATTATCACGAGCAAATTGCCAACCTGGTGGAACTTGACCACACCCAGTATCCCCAGTTCATTGAACGGGAACCCAACGATAAAACCTCGCCACAGGCGATCACATTGCCTGCTGTGATTACGGGACAGATCCACGAAAAGAAAGATTACGACCGGTTCAAATTCACCGCGAAAAAAGGGAGCGCGTATCAAATTCGGCTGACCTCCCGCTCGAAAGGTTTTCCTCTTGATCCGTTGGTCCGTGTGCTGGACAACGCCGGAAAAGTCCTGAAAGAAATTGACGACATTTCCAGTGCCAACGTCGATCTTGATTTTGATTTCACATTTCCGGAAGAGCAGGAATACACGATCGACATCCGTGACCGGTTCAGCTACGGCGGTTATCGATTTGTCTATCGCCTGGAAATCATTCCCGCCGAACCGGAATTTGAAGCCACTGTCGCCGCGACCAAATTCACTCTGAAAGGGGGAGAGAAGCTGGAGATCCCGGTCACGATCAGTCGCAAACGAGGTTATGCAGAAAAGCTGCGATTTGAATTGAAAGGGCTACCCGAAGGAGTGAGCCTGGAAACACCGGTTTCCGAGCCCACAGGAGATTCCTCCAAAAGCGTGAAACTGGTCCTCAACTCGCCGCACGACCTGACTGCCTCAAGCCCTTTGGAGATCGTCGCCATTCCCGTTCGAACCGAAACAGTGCCGAATGAATCCCCCAATGCGGAAAACAGTGAACCCCAAACGCGGGAGGTCGATGGTCCCGCTCAGCCAGTCGTGGCGACCATCAGTGGCCTGACTCAACAGACGTCAGATTTATGGTTAACCGCCATTGCGGGCGAGAAACCAAAAGAAGAAGTCCCAGCGGAAGAGAAAAAAGAATAGGGTTCAATTCTCAGAATGGATAACAGGAACAACTTCACAGTGTTCCTTCGGTGATCGTTGAAACAGAGAATCGATCACTGAATTCTGACTAATTCGACTTTGAAATGGAGTGTCGAATTAGGGGGAATCGAACCGGCTCGGTTGTTGCCGTAGCCGAGTTGGGGGGGAATCTCCAATTCGATTTTGCCTCCTTCATCAACATAGGTCAGCCCTTCCGTCCACCCGGCGATCACTTGAGTCAGGGGAAAGGTCGCCGTGGCACCTCGAGTGTAAGAGCTATCGAAGATTTCACCACTATCCAGCGTACCCTCGTAATGGACCGTTACAGAATTCGCCTTCGTTGGCTTCTTTCCGTTGCCTTCTCGCAGAATGCGATACTTTAACCCGGAATCGGTCGTCACCCATTCACCGGGAGAATCCTCTACTTGCGTTGAGCTTGTTGAAGTATTGGTAGCAGATTGATCTTCCCCTGTTCCACATCCAATCAGCGCGAAGGTAGAACAGATCAACATAAGAGAAAGTAAGCGCGACATGAATGGGAATTTCCTGGTTGAGAGAAAGAATGACGGATCCGTTTTGTTCTCAGGCGACAAAGGAAGAAACCAACTTATTGGAACAGGATCGCCCGTTTTTTTCCAGCCATTCGAGAATTCGCCAATCCATCCAATGCTGGTCCGGATCGCTTCCTGGCCGACCACGATATCCAAGATGCCCTCCATGCGGGGCAACAAATAAGGTGACCGCGTCATGCTTTTTCAAACCGTCAAACATTTCGACAGGAATCAACGGATCATCATTCGCCGTCAGCACCAGACTGGGTAACTGAATTTGAGGCAAAATCCGAATGGCACTTGTTTCGGCGTAATAATGTTTGGCCGAATCATAACCCGCCATCGGAGCCGTGTAGACATTATCGAATTCGTACATCGTCCGGGGAATTTTACTCAGCTTGTAATTTTCCTGCTCGGGTGCCTGTTGGCGTAAACGCCGCAAGTGATCGATCAATTGTCGGGTAAAGTGGCGGTCATAAATACGCCCCATCCAGGTATTCAACGTCAACACCGAGCGATAAAGATCAACGGGTGGATTAACGGCGACCGCAGTCACAAGGTATTCCGGAAGCTGATCCGGATTTTCGGCAATAGTTCTCAGGACAATATTCCCACTTAAGGAATATCCCACCAGAGAAATCGGAGAATGAGGGGCCTGTTGATGGATAAACTCGAGTGACTCTAACAGGTCACTGGAGCGCCCCGCATGATAAGGTAATTGCGCCAGCCCAAACCCGGCTCCACAATTTCGCAAGTCGATCCGGAACGTGCGATAGCCGCGCTCATTCAATTTTGTCGTCATGCGCACGACGTAGGCACTTTGGTGGCAACCCGTCAACCCGTGCGATAATAAAACGATCGGATCCCCATCTCGCCACTGTTCTGGTACGTCATCATGCAGGACAATTTGATCACCATCGGAAAGAGTCACCCGATGCTGATTTGCTTGATACGGAGGAGAAGGTTCTTTGAAGAGGCTCGACCAGATTGTTTGCAAATGAGGATTGCGAACCCATCGGGCCGGTTCGAATGTCGGGAACAAGCTGTTTTTCCTTCTCCACTAAGGCGATGCCAGACTGAAAAGCGGGTCAACACTGTTGAACACTCTACGCAAAATGTCGTTTCGATTCAAAAGACTTTTGATGGAAGTAAACCAGTTAAAAGCCCTTATAATCCGACCTTCGACATAATTGAGAGCAATTCAATTCTCCAAAGACTGATGAAAAACCATTCAGCCTGGTCCAGTGTGCTATATCAAGAATGAGAGCGGATCGTAACGGGTTTTCCGATCTGACGAGATAGATTCATTTGTACACATTCCTTAATGTTAACCCGCTATGAATAAGCAGAAAGGGAAAGTGAGCAATTGAAAATGGGCGATCTCCAGTGGTATCTTGGATATTCCGCACTCGACCAGTGATTCCCAGTCTCCTCAGCCCGGGATCACCACACCTGCGTATTCGCTTCTTCCCTTCTCCTGTCTGCGATTCAGCTTACTGAATGTTCCTTCTCAGGGGCTTCTCCCCTGACCTTCCGACGGACATTGACTGAAGAATTTGACGAAGAAGAGATTTCCTAAATCCGTATACTCCCTTGTTACGCCATCACCAGAAAGAGGGCTCTCGATGCACCGGCACCGTCACAGCCTCGTTATGCTAACCGTTCTGTTTTGTTTCAGCAGTCTCGTCGCGTTCTCTGTGAATGCCGATGAACCAGGCAGCGATTTCTTCAAGGTGAAAGAACGGGTTCCGGTCACAACCTCCACAGTAATCGGATCACCAGAACCTCCCAAGCCGTATCGGCTCAAACGGGCTTATCCGCAACTGAAATTTGAACAACCGGTGGCGATGGTGGCGGAACCAGGCACGAACCGAATGATCATGGTTCAGTTCAATGGTCAGCTGCTTGCCTTCGAAGATGGGACAACCGGCACAAAACTGACCGAAGTATTGAACATGGCGCACCCCAAATTCCGCCGTGATTCCTACAATCTCACATTTCATCCTGATTACGTGAACAATCGGAAATTGTACATTTTCGCTGAGGTACGAACCAAAAACGAACGTAACACCGAACGCATTGAAGTGCTCGAATACAAAATGCGTGAGGGTGATAATCCCACCGTCGATCCTTCAACCGAACGGATGATTATTACTTGGAAATCACACGGACACACCGGGGGAGGAATCACATTCGGCCCTGATGGTTACTTCTACATTTCCACTGGGGATGGCACTACCGGATCCGACGTCGATGTCACCGGTCAGGACATCACCGACCTGCAAGGCGGAATTCTGCGACTGGATGTGGATAATAACAGCGACGAACAACCTTATAAAATTCCCGAAGATAATCCGTTCAACCACATTCCTGAAGCACGCCATGAACTTTGGGCCTACGGCTTGCGTGCTCCCTGGCGAATGGATTGGGACCTGCCGACGGAAACCTTGTATATCGGCGATGTCGGTCAAGATGTCTGGGAAATGATCCATGTTGGCAAAAAGGGAGCCAACTATGGCTGGAGTGCCTATGAAGGAGGCCTCCCATTCATTCCGGAACGGTTTCAGGGACCAGGCGAGTTTGTTAAACCGATCGTATCGCATCACCATACGGAATCTCGCTCAATCACAGGTGGTTACGTTTATCGAGGCGACAGCCTGCCCGAACTGAAGGAAGCTTACATCTATTGTGACTATGCCACCGGAAAAGTCTGGGGATTGCGATACGTCGATGGCAAAGTGACCTGGAACGAAGAACTGGCGGATTCCTCTTACGGAATCGCGACATTCGGAGTTGATCATCAAAATGAATTGTATCTGGTCAATTATGGCGGCGGAGAATTGTTGCAACTGGAACCCAATCCGAACGTAGATCGCAAAGTCGATTTTCCCACGACCTTAACTGCGACTGGATTGTATGAATCGGTCCCCGAAAATAAACCGGCCGCAGGGGTCATGAAGTACGAAACGATTGCCCCCGGATTCCACGACGGTGCCAAAGAAGAATTATGGCTCGCCATTCCTGAAGGAGGCTGGATTAATAAAGCCGACTGGGGTGGGTGGAACTTCCAGGACGGTGCTGTTGCCTTGCAAACCTTAACCCTCGAACTGGAACCCGGCAAAGAAACCCGTATCGAAACGCGATTGATCACCCGACAGGAAAACGAATGGCTCGGGTATTCCTATCTCTGGAACGAAGAACAAACGGAGGCGACACTCGTTGAAAAGAATGGTCGCAAAGTCGAACTGGCCGAAGCGGATCCGGATCAACCGGGGCAAACTCGTAAACGGACCTGGCATATTCCCAGTCGAGCCGAATGTATGTCCTGCCACTCTCGCCAGGCGAACTTCGTGCTCAGCCTGAGTAGCTTACAGCTTGACGTGAAACGAGATGTGGATGGCGAAAAGAAAAGCCAAATCGAGATGTTCGACAAGCTGGGCTTTTTCAAGAAACCCTTTCAACCAGCCAAAGCGGAACGGCCCGCTTCACCTGGTGTGAAAGCAAATCGGGTTCCGGTACTGGCGGAACGCCCCAAACCACTGGAGCCCACCAAAGCGGAAAAAATCACCAAATCCGATTACGCCCTGGTCAACCCGTACGACGAGTCTGCCGATCTGGACTCGCGAGCCCGGTCCTATCTACAAGTCAACTGTGCTCACTGCCATGTAAAAGATGGAGGGGGCAACGCCAAGATGGAATTGGAATTACGACAACCCGATTACAAAACCAACATCATCGGAGTCACTCCTTTGCAAGGAACCTTCGACCTCGCCGATGGTTTGTTAATCGCCCCCGGAGAACCTTCCCGCTCCGTACTATTCTATCGTCTCTCGAAAATGGGCAGTGGCCATATGCCGCAAGTCGGTTCTCACGCCGTCGACCCCCAGGCTCGCAAATTCCTGCATGACTGGATCCTGACTGTTAAGGCAGACGCGAACACCCCCGATCCTTCTCCAGAAACCAACACTCTGCTGAAGCAATCTGCAGCGGCTATCCAGTTCCTGGCTGAATCACCAAACGCACCGGAAACGGAAGTCCAGGCGACACTCGAAAATCTGCTCTCATCACCAACCGGGGCAATGCAGGCGCTGCACGCTTATGAAGAAGGCCTGTTCTCCCCCACTGTGGCTGAGAAGATGCTCATTATCGCTACCGGAGGCTCTTCCGCCGCCGCTCGCGATCTCTTTGAACGATTCCTGCCAGAAGAACAACGACTCAAACGCCTTGGTACTGACTTCGACGTGCAAGCACTACTTGCTCAACCAGGAAATGTGGATCGTGGTCAGGAACTCTTCATGAAAACCGCCGGCATTCAGTGTCGTAATTGCCACACCGTGGGCGGCGATAAACCGGCCCTGGGGCCAGACCTCGCCAAGATCGGTGAAAAGTATACCCGCGAACAAATTCTGGAAAGCATTCTCGAACCTTCCAAGAAAATCGAGGAGAAATACAAAGGGTATATTATCGGCGATGAGGATGGCCGTATCTTCAGTGGCTTAATTGTAGGTCGTGGCCCGGACGGTGTTGTCATCCGCGACAATGAACTGAAAGACCACACCATTCCTGAAGACGAAATCGACTTCGTCGACGAGCAGAAAAAATCGATCATGCCGGAACAACTCTTCCGGGATCTGACCGCCGAACAGGCAGCGGACCTGCTTGAGTATCTTTCCTCACTCAAGTAATCGGGTGGCACTGCTGGCTCGTCCAGCAGTGAGGTCTGACGTATTCTTTGTTTACTGGATCGAATGAAGGCTCACAACTCCATTTGCATTCTCTGATGTAGAATGCTCAGGAAGAATTCGAACAGGTGATCTACTATCACACTGCTGGACGAGCCAGCAGTGCCACCCATTGAGAGGTAGATCAAGTCACCACAGATCTAGGTAACCTGCTTCCAAAGAGCGCGAACTTCTTCTGGTTCGAAGCGATCACCCGTGGTTGCTTTGAACCAGGATCGGATCAGATCGAAAAAGACCTCTTCGCTCGGAACAACCTTACTCTGATGTTCCACCGCCCCTTCCCCCAATGCGGAGAGGAACGGAAGATCGGTCAGATCAAGCACGACCATTGA
>JAGQQC010000130.1 GCA_020426395.1 Planctomycetaceae bacterium | reverse complement strand
GTATATGCAACAGTCACAACCCCTTCTTTGAGCAGACTGGTGGATGTCTTGAGAAAATCTTTCGCTTCCGCAATCAGCTCATCGGAATATTCCACATGAGTATCATCCGAGGTCGCTTCGTACTTTTCGATCGCCGCATTCACCAGATCTGTCCACTGCCCAATTCGGGAAGCGAGTACGGCATCCGTTTTGAAATCGATCGTGGGGTGTCCGGAAGTTTCGGGACGAGGAAGTTCGACTCCCGTCATTAATGCGTACGCTTCATAGATATCGACAACCTGCTTGACTTCCACTCCCAATTTCGCGCCATGCTGAATCAGGTTGACGACTTCATTTTTGTTTTTATCAAGTTCGACTTCAGCCGTAGAGGGAATCAAGACGAGTTTCATTCCCGTGGCTGCCGCTCCCTCGATTTTGTGCGGGATTCCGCTCACAGGCCCAATCATACCATCAGGATTAATGGTTCCGGTCATCGCGGCATCCGAGCGGACTTGATCTCCCCGAACAGCGGCCAGCACGCCGACGGTCATCAGCGCCCCGGCACTTGGGCCATTAACGCGTCCCGGAATATCATAAGCCACCTGCATTGTGGCGGGATCGAAATCAGTTAACTGCGCCGCAATAAGAGAAGCCATCCAACCGGCCGCTTCCCATTGATCTCCAGAACCTCCCACTTCGGATTCATAAAAACCGATCCGTACCTGGCCCGGTGGTCGCCCTCCCACTGTGACCACCACGGGGAAACAGTGACCGTAGTGCTTCTCGTCCGATCCGACCCGGTAACTGAGCGCATTGACGGAGACTTCGCGCAATTCGAGCCTTGGCTGTTCATCCGCCCGAATTCCGGGAAGATTGCATAGTACTGAACTGCCAAGCATTAAAACCGCAAAGACTGTTGATGTCACATACCCGCGCATTCATCTCTCCTGCAAACCAGAAGTAAAAAAGAAATCTAATGGTGTGCAGGAGGAGACTCGGCACACCTCGATAGGCTTTCATTTTTAACATGCCGGGAGTGGACTTGGGTAGGAAAAGTTTCGATTTAATGCACCTGAGCTGACATCTCAACAGAATCACTTTCGTGGGGAAATTTACTTCTGTAATTCCAGTTGATAGTACTTCGTGGTCTTGAGCGTAATTTGTCCGGGGATGATACCAGGATCAATGAAGGAGAGGTCTACTGTTTTCTCGCCCATTTTCAGGATGTACTCACCAACTTCATTTTCATCGATTGTCGATTCGACTTGCCAGCCGGACGCTTTTTGAGTAGTGAGCCAGCGAGAAACCATTCCTTTGGCAGTTCCTGATTTGACCGTGAATTCCATTGTTTGCGGCGTTTTTTTCAGAGGGGTTGCAGTGGAAAAGCCGGGAACAAGAATTTTCTCCGGATTCTTGAGACGGTCCGCTTCCGTTTTCCGGGCAGCCATTGCCTTTTCAGTAGCAGCATCTGCACGCTGATCTTCTTCTTGCGCTTCGGCTGCGGTTTTGTAACTCAACTGAAATCGCGTCAGATCATTAACGGTGTGGCATTCCAATTCAATCAATTCATGGGATGGAGATCGAAAAATAAGAAAGCGGCGGAAGTCAATTTTAACCGGTTCCTCTGTGGTTGCTTTCGCTCCCCGATCTTCCAATGCTTTCCGATACCAGTCGAACAATTCATCCTCGGACAATTCACAGTCACCGTCGATCGTGGTTGTAATATCTGCGTAAGCAAGCCTTTTGAATTTTTCAGGAACTGGCAAAGCGGAGGATAACTGTTCTGTAGAAAATTGAATCATCGTTTTATTTCCTTGTGCTGGTGCCTGCATCACCATCACCTGGAGGCGCACCCCGTCTTTGCGCATGAAATAGGAAACCGTGGTGTCACCAAAATCATGCCAGCCTGACTCTTTCAGTAAGCGATGCGTTTCCGCTTTTGCCTCATCGACGGAATTTTCCGTGAGATAGGAAGCTGCCGTCGGCATTACGTATAACGGCTTGGCATCTGCTGGAACAGGAAGCTGACCTACATCAACATTGCCAAGATTATTCAAAGTGACAGACACCATCCCGGGCATTCCGGTTGGAAAGAGCGAAAGAGAAAGATGATACTCGGATTTCTGATACATCATTGCAGCATACTCCGGAGTGACTGTTGCTCCTGGCAATTGCTGAAATCCTCGTTTTGTCAAAGCAGTGTCGATCTCTTTTGCGATTTCACTAACGGTTCCTTTCGTTTGATAAAACTGGGAAGCCAGCTTCTGGCGTTGTGCCTGGGGCTCCGAACCAAAGAGGGGAAACGTGGAAAAGTCAATTAGTGCTGCGACTTCCTGCAGTGCAACGGGTTGTGGAGTTGCAGGAACTTCAGCCTGAAGAGGGATATTGAATACACCGACGACAAGCAACAGAGAGAACAAACGGGAAACCATAGAAGGCCTCATGAACGGATTGGGAAGGATCAGTTTGCTAGCGCAACTGGTTCGCGAAAGACGCGAGGTGCCAAATTGTACCACCGGAAAAAGGGGCGTCAATCAGCCACAAGAGTGATACAGACCATCTCCTCTCGAAGCTGATGGGTGAACGTGATTTCATGACTTTCCTCTCCCGATAACGAATTCTGGGTGGAGTAACTCTTCCCCGCTGGCAGTATTCATTTGACTTCCGCATTGGCTGTGAGGACAGAAAATCATACACTGACATTTAATTACGCCGCTCCTCTTCAGCTAACGTCTTTTGAAGTCTGTCGCCATGACCTTGCAACCTCCCCCCTCCCTGACCCCGACCAGTGGCCGTATTGTTTCGATGGACCAGTTCCGGGGTTATACCGTTTTCGCGATGATCATAGTCAACTATCTGGGGAAGTTCACCAATTCCTGGGAACGACTCAAGCATGATGACTACTGGCTGAACTTTCCCGACATCATTATGCCCGCGTTCATTTTCGCTGTCGGGTTTACATTCCGCCTGACGATTCTGAAACGAATCCCACAGATGGGTGCCCTGAAAACCTATCTGACCTATTTCAAGCGAAGTCTGGCTCTCGTGCTGGTTTCGATCGTCATCTATGGCGCGGGAGTGGAATTCGGCCCGTACGAAAATTTCTTCACGAATCCGTATACGGGTGAAATCGCCGCCGAAGAACTGGCCGCGTACCAAGAGGCCGTTAAAACAGACAGCCTCCCCTTTTATGAAATGCCCCCTTACTTTTGGGAGAACTGTCAGAAACTGCTCGCGAAATTCTTGAAGTCAGCCGTTTGGGAAACATTGGCCATCATCGGCGGCACCCAAATTCTCACGATGACCGTCATCCGGCTTTCCTTCTGGTGGCGAGTTGTGGCGATGGTTGGTTTCAGCTTCACACATCTCTTCATTACCTGGTGGTTCAACTGGCAGTTCATGTATGGCTGGCAGCAGGATGAGATTTGGGTGAAACCGGAAATCGGACTTAACAACTGGATGGGAGAGATTTTTCAAACGGGTGGTCGCAGTTGGGACGGTGGACTGTTTGGATTATTCGGTTTCGCTTCCGTCATGCTCGCCGGTTCGCTCTGTTATGACATTCAATCCAAGTTACCCGCTCAAATCGCCTGGAAGAAAATCGCGTTGACCGGACTCGGGCTGTTCGTAGCGGGGTATTTGTTGTCCTGCCTCGCCTGTTTGTATCAGTATGACGTGGCAGAAGCCGCCTCGGATGAAATCTACATTTCGGGTATTGGAAAAGATGGTCAGCCTGAGAAAAACCGCTTTGTGTACGACCACGCGGCGAACCCGGTCATTCCAGATTTCAGTAATTACAGCAAAATCGATACTTACTTAGCCCCCTTCCCTGTACTGGGGGACATTCCCGAAACGCCGGCCAGCAAAGAGGCGGGATATCCCTATTACTTGAAGAACTATTGGATCACCGCCAAGCGAACAATCACCTTGCCTTACGCGTTGATTACGACTGGGATCGCGATGCTGACGCTTTCGTTCTTCATCGTCTTCTGTGATATCTGGGGGAAGAAAATTCGCGTTTTCGAGATGCTCGGAATGAACCCGCTCGCTGCCTACTTTTTGCACAAGGTATTCTGGCTATCGTTCTGGAAGAATACGTTTGATCCGAAAACATTAACTCCCTGGTTGATTGCCGTTACCTTCGTCATCTATATGACACTCGTCCTCGGCATGGTTCGTAGTCTGGACCGACAGAAGATTTACATTCGAATGTGATATCCAGATCGAGAGTGGCCCTGCGTCGATCAGAAAGTCAGTCTGAGTTCACTTCCAGCACCCATTTGTGAAGGCTGACGGCGACGGCGATTAATTGCCAGTCGGGTTCCCCGGAAATAATTTCCAGTTGCGCGGGCTTCGTCCCCCATAAGAGACGCATGGGGGAATACCGAAAGAAACCTTCGACTTGCAGGTCCGACAAATATCCCCCCGTCAAAGGGTACTCGTTTTGTTGATATGATAATCTACCCGGAACGGGGGGCCCGTAATCAAGCCGGAAGAATTCCTCCTCCTCACGATAGAAAACCAATTCCCTCGGTGCATAGGGGATTTGAGCATAAGTCTTAAATCGATTGAGAAACCCGGGCAGTCGATAGAACTCTTTCATGACGGGTTCGGAGCGCAATTTCGTATTGGTTTGATGACATCTTATTTGATATTTCCAGTCATCCAGAACCCGGCATTCGTACTGTAGTTCATGATTTTTTGTAAAGTTGATTCGATCACGATCAAGCCGAAATCCGAGTTCGATTTCGTTTTCAGGTTCAATTTGCAGAAGGGACGAGGGATCAGTCATCAGACAGGCCAGGACAATGTTTGCTCAGCGGGGCTACGAAAGGATTTACTCAGGAAATTTAAGCAAGACCGGGCTTTCCGCTGGCATTGATGCGAGTGCCGCAGCCAACTTTTGATAAGCTTCGTTTTTCTCTTCCAGGGGTGTTTGTTCAAGCGGATCATTGGCGACGTCATAAAAGCGCCCATCGCCGTAGAGCTTATAGCGCTGGTCGCGTGTGAATCGTTGAGGTTTCAGATTTTCCCGATCGGGGCGTGGGTTGTAATAACAGTACATCCATTCGCGAGCATTAGGATTTGTCCCGGTAAGAGCCTTAGCAAAACTGACCCCATCGAGACTTTCGTCTTTCGCAATTCCTGCGACTTCCTGCATCGTCGGTAAGAAGTCAGAAAAATCGACGATGTCCTGACAGACTTGACCCGCTTTAACCGTTCCCGGTTGATACGCGACCAGGGCAACATGCGTTCCCGCATCGGTGGTTAATCCTTTTCCTCCCTTGATTTCCTGCCCGTTTAAGTTAGAGACAATCTTGCGGTTGGTTCCATTATCCCCCGTTACGAGGATCAAGGTGTTTTCAGCGATGCCTAAATCCTCGGTTTTCTTCACGATCTTGCCGATCGTTTTGTCCAT
Source organism: Planctomycetaceae bacterium (assembly GCA_020426395.1). Lineage (GTDB taxonomy): Bacteria > Planctomycetota > Planctomycetia > Planctomycetales > Planctomycetaceae > Polystyrenella. Next base: position 5,183 of record JAGQQC010000130.1, on the reverse strand, counting down.
GTACTGAACCATGTCTTCGAAGTTTTGTTGGTCGTCCTTACTTTTCGGATCTTCGCTATCCGGAGTAGTGGGAAAAGGATTGTGAACGAGAATCATCGGGTAATAGATAAAGAACGGCTTGTCGCTTTTCTGTTCCATGAAATCGCAGATATGATTCGTCACGATGTCGGGACCGTAATCCTCCGGTTGGAACTGCGTTACTTTGCCATTGATATCGAGTAAGGGATTCCAGTAACGGTCTCCCAGTTTTTCCACTTGCCACAAGCAATACTCGTCGAACCCGGCATTCGCGGGTAACGTTCCTTTCGCGTGATGGCGATTCGGGTAGTAATAGTGTTCGGCTCCATACAACTGCCATTTTCCGCCGACGAACGTTCGGTATCCGGCTGCCTGGAAAACGTGTCCGAAAGTGCGTTGATCGCGGTTCAGTATCGAAAAGGCTGAATAATTTCGCGCGTTCGATAAGCCGGTCATAATTTTCACACGACTGGGTGTACAAAGCGGCTGGGAATAACAGTGCTCGAACCGTGTTCCCTTCTCGGCCAGACGATCAATGTTGGGCGTTTTATACTGTTGGCTTCCATAACAGCCGTAACATTCGTAACCGATATCATCCGCCATAATCAGAATGATGTTCGGCCGAGACGCCTCGGCAGTGAGAGGGAGCATTGTCAGGAACAGTAAGAAGAAAGAACGATACAACATGGTCGTACCTGCGAAATGAAGAAGACTTGTTGGGATGAAACAAAGCGGGAAATGCCGGTCTCATTAAACCATACAAAGGCCAGCTTGAACATTCTCTTTAAGAAAAAATGCGCTCGGCAAACCATTCCGTGGTTTGCTTTAATCCCGTCTGGATATCGATTTCGGGTGACCAGTCCAGTTCCTGATGTATCCGGGTGGCGTCAATCAAGTTGGCTTCCAGATCACCCGCTCGTGGAGGTCCATGTTCTGGTTCCGGTATTGCAGACTTTTTCTGTCGACGATTTCGTTCTTCCTGAGCATAAGCTTGAAGCGAAGCAGCCAACTCGTTGATCGTGGTTCCCTGTCCGGTCCCGATATTAAAGGCGCGATAGCGATGCGGAAGGGGCTGCTCCAATGCCAGCAGGTTCGCCCGGGCAACATCGGTCACATAAACAAAATCACGTAAGGCAGAACCATCTCCATTAATCGTGATCTTTTGGGCTTGCAGCATGCGGGAAGCAAAGATGGCGATCACTCCAGCTTCCCCCTCGGATGATTGTCGAGGTCCGTAGACGTTGGAATACCGCAAACTGACACCCGTTAATCCAGGATATTGCCGGGTGAAGAATTCCAGGTAGTATTCGCCGGTCAGCTTGGTGAAACCATACGGAGAAGCAGGTTTCGGCGGCAGGTCTTCTGTGGCTGGAGTGTGGATATTTCCATAGTACGTCCCTCCGGAAGAGGCAAACAGTACGCGCTGGATCCCCTGCTGGGCAGCCAGTTCGAGTACATTCAGCCAACCGAGAATATTCACTTCGGCATCGTAGGCGGGTTCGCGAACAGAGCGAGAGACTGAAAGCTGCGCGGCATGATGCGAGATCGCATCGGGGTGACTGTCTCGAAAGACTTGGGCGAGTTCTTGTCGGTTCCGGATATCGACATCAAAGACTTCGACATGCGACGGAAGATTATCCGTGTCTCCCGAGGAAAAATTATCGACTACGAGCGGCGTATGTCCCGCCTCCAAGAGAGCATCCACCAGATGCCCCCCAATAAATCCAGCACCTCCAGTGATGAGGACGCGCATCGAGTAGACCCCTTATTTGGAGACCGAAACCACATTATCAAGGCAAGAGAAAATCAGGGCTAGAAAGCACTGCCTCACGCTTGGGGGACAGTTTGAGCCGCTTTCAATTTTGCATGAGTTTCGAGAATCAATTGTTCGGTTTCTTCCCACCCGATGCAGCCATCGGTGATCGAGACACCATATTCCAACTGACTTGGATCATCCGTCAGTTTCTGATTTCCCTCTTTAAGATTACTCTCGATCATCAAGCCAATGATGGTGTCATTACCGGCAATGCGTTGATCGACGACCTCGTTGAGGACAACGGATTGCTTGGAGAAATCTTTATTGGAATTCGCATGAGAACAGTCCACCACGAAACGGGGAGAGACTCCGGCGCCACTCAATTTCTCGGTGGCTTCTCTCAAGCTATCGGGATCGTAGTTAGGGCCGGAACGACCACCACGGAGAACTAAGTGCCCCCATTCATTTCCTTTGGTATGCACAACGCAAGTGCGGCCTTCGGCATCGATTCCCAGGAAAGCGTGAGGAGAACGAGCAGCGACCATTGCATCGATCGCAACTTGCAAGCCTCCATCGGTGCCGTTTTTGTAACCGACCGGCATCGAAAGACCGCTCGCCATCTGGCGATGTGTGGGAGATTCCGTCGTGCGGGCGCCGATCGCAGTCAAAGTCAGCAGATCAGCAATATATTGTGGCGTGATCGGTTCCAAGAGTTCCGTGGCCGCAGGCAAACCCATCTCGGTAATTTCGAGCAAAATCGAACGGGCCAGTTTCATTCCAGTTTGAATGTCGAATGTATCGTTGAGGTGAGGATCGTTAATCAACCCTTTCCAACCGACAGTCGTTCGTGGTTTCTCAAAGTAAACCCGCATAACGAGCAAAATCTGGTCGGAAACTTTATCGGCAAGCCCTTTTAGCTTGCGGGCATATTCGAGCCCAGCATCCTTGTTATGGATCGAACAGGGACCGACTGTAATGGCCAGACGTTTGTCCTCTCCTCGCAGGATGTCATGAAGTTGTTCGCGATACTCGGCTATCTGCTCACTTCCCTGCTCACTTAAAGGAAGTTCGGCTTTCAGCTCATTGGGAGAACTGAGCGCGATAGTCTCACGAACGTTGATATCTTGTGTTGGATGGAATGGTGACATAATTGAACCGGAGGAGTGCCGCGATCTCTCAAACTCGGTGGAACGAACAGACCGGAATGAAAGCAGAGCAACTTGTAAAAATTCAAAAATCGGGAGAATGTAATTTCAGGTCAGAGAGAGTGCTATAACCTGCTATACCGTCGAAAGGGGGAGTGTACCACGATGAATATACCGTTGGCCAGTCGGTCCTCTGGCGAGTTCTGACAGGAAATAGATTTTCAGCGGATATTGCCGTCTCAGTAGACCTCATGCAGGGGCAGAAGAGAGCTGTCAGCAGGAAAACAGGGGCAGAGCAACTTCTGATGAATCAGGCTATTTGCCACGAAAATGACTAGTTTTACGTTCTCTCAGTGAAAACGGATTTTTCGTATGTCCCCTTTTGGATTGATCATGGGTCTGATATCAATCACAATGTGATATGAATGTCCATTTCCAGCAAATCCGCTCTCACTTCGAGATGGGATTGTTTCTCCCCCAAAAATGCATTTCTTGCAGTCCTCCTCGGGAAAAATGGCCACTGACTTCCATCCCCTATTCATCTGACCGACCAGATTCGCCGGTCTACCCAGATGCGTGATTCTTAGTTAGTTGCTCACCTGAAGGACAAATCCGTGCCAGGAGCCTTTTATGGCTAGTCGTAAAATTGGTCCCTTTATCCTCGAACGCAAGCTGGGCGTGGGAGGTATGGGTATCGTTTATCTGGCAACATACGAAAAAACGGGGCGAAAAGTTGCCGTCAAGGTGCTCTCGCCCGCCATGTCTGATCAGCCACAGGTATTGAAGCGATTTGAGCGAGAGATGAAAATTCTCAAGAAGCTCAAGGACCCGCACATCGTTCAGTATTTTGGTGGAGGAAAACAGGGAGGACAGCATTTCTATGCGATGGAGCTGATTGATGGTGGAACGCTGGACGAAATCATCAAACAGCGATCTCCACTCGATTGGGAATTTGTTGTCGATTGCGGAATCCAGATTTGCCAGGGGCTCCAAAAAGCCCATGAGTTGGGCATCATTCACCGGGATCTGAAGCCGGCGAACCTGTTTGTCAGCAAGAAAACGGGAGAGATCAAACTGGGAGACTTCGGTATCGCCCGCGATACGACAGCGACAGCATTAACTGCCGCAGGAAGAACAGTGGGAACCTACGCCTACATGGCTCCGGAACAAATCATTGGGAAACCCCCTGTCTCTCGAAAAACAGACCTCTACTCACTGGGATGTGTTTTATTCGAGATGCTTACCGGGCGAACTCCCTACGAAGCGGAGACCCCGGCAGCGATGCTGATGATGCATCTGGATGAAGATCCCCCCCGTTTGCGGGGGCTGAATATGCAATGTCCGATCTGGCTGGAAAATTTGATCAATCGCCTTCTCGCCAAAGACCCAGGGGATCGCCCGTTCGATGCTGAGGCAACTCGACACGCACTGGAAGAAGTGCGCATCAAAGAAGCAACCCAAATGGGAGTCGCCACACAGGCGGCTACGGGAGGAGCAACGGCGGTTTCCATGGATGCCGCCAACCCTGAACTGAAAAAGATTCTGAAGAAGAAAAAACAACGCAAAAAAAAGAAATCCGAATCATTCTTTCAGTCGGTCTGGTTTCTGGTTCTCTGCCTCGTCGCGCTAATTGGTGCTGGTATCTATATGATGATCCCGGACAGTCCGGAAACGATGTTCGACGAGGCCGAAGCTTACCTGGCTCAGGAGACAGATCGCGGCACTTATTACGGTCGAGAAAAGCTGGAAAAACTGATCGATTCGTATCCGGAACATCGATTAGCAGAAATGGCCCAGAACAAACTGGACCAACTGGACATGGAAGAGGAATTAGAAGATGCGACCAAGGCTGCTGAAACTGGTCGAACGACTGCCTTGATGAAAAACGAGGCGAAAACCAAATTTATTGATGCGCTCCGCTATGAACTTTACGGAGACCGGGCCACTGCTCTTCAAAAGTATGAAAGTTTACGCGAGTTATTTGAAATCAGTGCGGAAGTCAAAGACGCTCGATTCGGTAGTCGTTCCTATCAGATTTATCTGAAACTGACAGAAGTGAAAATTAACGAAATCGAAAAGCAGATCGAAGAGGGAACGGTCGTCTCGGATCCACTCATTCTCATTTTGCAAAACATGCGCGAGGCAGATCAACAAGTCGCTCGTGGAGAAAAGTTGCAAGCAAACCGCAAGTGGAACAGTTTGCTCGAATTGTATTCGGACAACAAGGAATACTCCGCCCAAATGGAATACATCCAGAAGCGAAA
>JAGQQC010000012.1 GCA_020426395.1 Planctomycetaceae bacterium | reverse complement strand
CCAGTCTGATCAGTTCAGTTGTTGAGTGAGAACGGAGGGTTTCCAGCCTACCAGATCGACTCCCTCTCGGACAATCATTAATGTGGATTATGGAAAGAGACAAAGCTGTATTCAGCACGAATTTATGGCTATACTGACTCTCAGGGAACATCGGGGTTCCTGAAAGGGATAAATGTCTTTGTTTTTGAGGCCGTTTCAAGCAGGTCAAGGAAAATTCGTGAACACCCCTACCTCAACACAGAGTGCTAAGCTTTCGATTTTCCAGCGATCGACTTCGCAGGCCCTGGAATTGGTCAAAAGTCGAGTCTGGATATGGCCGCTCATTGCGGTTGGCTTGATCATGGTCATGGCTTTTTTCGCTCAGTACATGGTTGAGAAGCAGTTAAAGCGGGAAATCGAAGACCAACTGACCGTTGTGTTGAATACCGTTAAAGAAGGACAGACGCGCTGGTTTGCCGATCAGAAAAAAGAAGTTCTGGCGGTCGCGTCTGATACGCGGTTGGTTGCCCCTGTTTCCCGCTTGTCAGAAATACTGGCAAATTCTGATGACCCGTTTGTTCTCCGGGAAGAGGAAGGTCAGAAGCAGATTCAAGATGTGCTTGAACCGTATGATGATGTTTTTGAATTCATCGCTTACAACGTCATTTCGCCAGAAGGTCAGGTTCTGGCGAGTAATGACAGTTATCTCATTGGTTTGAAAGTTCCCTCTTATGAAGAACGCCCTTTCAAAAGAGTGTTGAATGGTGAGGTCGTCATAACGCATCCGTTTCGTAGTGAGCTTCCCCTGCCCGATTTAGGAAAGGAGAGTGATCCTACAACACGGCGCTCTCAAGAGATAATGTGTGCAGCCGCTCCGATACGTAAAGCAGACGGAGAAATTATCGCCGTACTGAGTATGCGTCTCGACCCCCAGGATGTCTTCTGTCGGTTTCTGGATCTGGCGCAGGTGGGTGAATCGGGTGAGACCTATGCATTTAACGATGAGGGAGTCATGCTTTCCAGTAGCCGTTTTGATGAAGAACTGATTGGCATGGGCCTGTTGCCTGATCAACCACAGGTTTCATCGATGTTGACGTTGGAAATTCGTGATCCTGGCGTGAATATGACTACGGGAGGTCGTCCTAAGTTAAAGCGTTCCGAGCAACCGTTAACCCAAATGGCGCAATCGGCGATTTCTCGTGAGTCTGGTGTCAATGTGGAAGGATATTCTGACTACCGCGGTGTTCCAGTTGTGGGAGCGTGGATGTGGATTGAGGAATATGACTACGGTTTAACAACCGAACTTGATCGGGATGAAGCCTACCGTAGTCTGATTATGTTACGCTGGATATTCCGAGGATTGATCGGGTTAATTCTGGTTACTTCTGTCATTCTGATTATTGCGACTCATTTCGTGCGCAAGCTTCAGAAATCGATGGCGCAGGTCGTCACCGAGTTTCAGGAGATGGGGCAGTATCAGGTTATGGAGAAGATTGGCCAGGGGGGAATGGGAGCGGTTTACAAAGCCCAGCATTCGCTGATGCGACGACCAACAGCCATCAAGACTTTGGACCCGGATAAAGCGGGAGCGGAGGCGATGGCCCGGTTCGAACGGGAAGTGCAACTCACTTGTCGACTCAATCATCCAAACACGATTGGAATTTATGACTATGGTCGGACTCCCAAAGGGATGTTTTATTACGCCATGGAATATATTGAGGGGATTACACTCGAAGACTTGGTGAAGCGATATGGGGCATTGCCGGAAGGTCGTGTGATTTACTTGATGAGCCAGGTTTGTGGCTCTCTATTAGAAGCACACAGCATCGGACTGATTCACCGTGACATCAAGCCTGCAAATGTGATGGTGACGCATCGGGGCGGTCAGCCTGATATGGTGAAGGTACTTGACTTCGGACTGGTGAAAAACCTCAAATCAGCCGATCAGGCGAATTTGACTCAGGAGCAATCGATTCTGGGAACACCACTATACATGGCTCCAGAAGAAATTGAGAGCAGTGAACACGCGGATCAACGGGCCGATATCTACGCGCTGGGAGCCGTCATTTATTACTTACTGACTGGACGGCCTCCTTTTACAGGAACGTCGGTGAGCGAAATCATCATGCATCAGCTACACACTTTACCCGATCCTCCTTCAGAAGTGAGCCTGAATAAAATCAGTTCTGAGATGGACAAGCTGGTGCTTTCCTGTCTGGACAAAAACCCGGAAAAACGCCCCGAATCGGTCAAGGAACTGGTGCGAAGTATGCGTCGATCCCCTGCCGTGGAAGCATGGGGGTATAATCAGGCTGAAAAATGGTGGTCTGAGAATGTTGTTTTTGAGCAACTTGATGAAACAGATTTTCAGCAAGAATCGGCACAAACCCGGGAAGTCGCTCAAACCGTTATTAATTATCAAAATAGAGAGACAGAACCCGATCACCTGAACAAGACATGACCTATAATAGTGAGTGAGACAACCGTCCGGTTCGTTTCTGTGAAGATCTGTAATCACAGTTTGAACAGGAGAAAATGCGATGAAAATTGTCTATCACTTGGTCGATCATGATGGCCAGTTAGTACGTGTGCCTACAGAAGTTATTGAACGCTACTGGAAACATGGTGGCGGATTGCCGGAAATCTCCCAACTGGTTGGTGAGCGTCTGCAGTTGGTAGCTTCACTGCTGGACGACAATCTGAATCCCATCATTAACTATCTGCTTGATCTGGAGCTCGTCGAAGGCTGGATCACGGCTGAATCAAAAATGAAGGCGTATCAGGTTCTCAGTCTGAGCCGTACCGAGTCGAAACTGGAAGAGTTGCAATCTCTACTTGAGCAGTGGCCGGAAAACTGGCCTACACAACTTGCCGTTGCATTGGATGTCCCACTGGCTGGTCTCAATAAAATCGGCTTGGGAGGCCCCTTGCCCATGTGTGATCTCTGGGGAATCAGCCAGAAAAAACTCATCGAATTTTTCGAGGAAGTTTGTGAGCAGGACTGAGCGAGGATGCTCCGGCGATTTAATTTGTGATTGGGTAGTCGGCTTCCTTCCAGCCCCGGAATCCGCCATCCATCGAGATGACGTTCGTGTATCCCATTTTCTGCAGATTTTCTGCAGCAAGAGCGGAGCGATAGCCTCCACCGCAATACAGGATGATCAAACTGTCCGTTTGCGGAATTTTGCTCTCGATATCGCGCTCGATTACACCTTTGCCGATGTGGAGTGCCTCAGGAATATGGGCGGCTGCAAATTCACTTTCTTCCCGGACATCCACCAAATGAAACGTCTCTCCCGCATCGAGACGCTGCTTTACATCCTCTATGGTGCATTCCTGAATTTCCTGACGAGCTGCATTCACAATCGCCAGAAACTTTTCCGAGTGATCTTTGGCCATAAAAGTGTCCTTGCCAAATTGGGGCGTAAATAAGAAATCCTCTTCTGAATTGGAAAGAGTATAGGCTTGGCAGACCTATTGTTCAATTCGAAGCCAGTTGAGGCAAGTATTCGTGCTACTCTCTGGAGCGCCGATTTCAATTGTCAGGTGCCCGTCCATGACTTCAATCTGTAAACTCTCTTCCCGAAACACTCCCTGACGAGTATCGATTTCTTTCAAAACAGATTGATTTTCCACGGTAACGTTCTGCCCCATTTGCTCATGAGCAGAGTCCCCCACACAGAATGAAACATGATAGGTCCCCTTCGGTAACGCGCATTCCCATACGGCATGGTTGCGCGTGAACACGAATGTTTCCTTCAACGTGTCTGTACTTTGTCCTCGGTTACGATGTTGTCCGCGCAGTGTTTCTTGCCAACCGTATCCTTTTTCGGTCTGGAACTGTTCACCCGAATCGAGCAGGAAACCTTCGACGGGTGATGTCTCCGGACCAGCAAAGTTGAATTGCTTGATTAAGGTGCGAGCGGAATCCGATGCGTCCGGCAAGCCATCCGTCTGTGGATCGGGTTTCCAGTCCGGCCAGCTACTGATCCCTGGTGTATACGGGAGTGGATCGTCTGTATCAACCAGACCATCTCCATCTTGATCGTCTGATAAATTATTCTGGGGAAATGAGAACGAATACCGCTGCATGGCATTCCACCACTGGATGGCGAATTCCCCGCGCGACAATTCTCCTTCCGGAAGTTTTAATTCGTGGGTTTTGAATTGCTTCTGGGTGATTTCCAAAACTTCTTTTTTCCAGTTTTCATCAGCGAGTGCATCCGCACGGAAGGTGACTTCTGTGGGAACAATCGGTAGCAACCTGCGAATCGAAAGTTGGTTCACGGCGACGAATGCAGGATGATCAGGCTCCAGATCTCGCCATGGCCAAAGCATCGCCGGTTCCACGTCACCCGCTCGTGTGCAGAGTGCATTCCAGATAGGTTCCATTGCTGCTGTTTGATAGGGAATCTCATGTAACTTCTGTTGAGTATGAATCGCAACCGCCGCCACGGCCCCGATCCCTTGCCCAATGGCCATACACTGGTCATGTAATCGAACGGCAGAACTGACAATGCTTGTGTAACCTAGGTTTTTTTGTGCACCCAATAACCGTTCTCTGTTTCGGGGGATCAGACTGCGTGCCGGAAAGAGGGACAGACCACTATACGGGGGGCCCCAGGTTCGTCCTTTCCGAAAAGCGTTTCGCCATGGACCAGCCGGGTTATTTTCTTCGAGAAAGATTCTTTGCGTGGGATGGAAGTCATATTCAAACTGGAAACAGGCAATGCCGTCGTGGAACATGCTGTCGGCAAAATTCAAGGCGTCGTTATTAACCCCTGTTGTCTCTTGTTGCTTTAACATGTGAAGCGCATGCAGACGGAGTGATTCCCGAATATACGGTTTGGGGGGAAGTTGATCTGATGTGCCAAACTGGTCCAATAATTTGAATCGCCGAAAGCTGTGTTGCTGATCCTGCATCTGGTCGTGGACGGCTGTTTGCAGGTAGTAAAGGTAACCGAGTGAATGCTGTTTCGCGTTTTCAAAAACGATGCTTCGCTGTTCACGGTTCATCTCGACAATGTTCTTGCGGGAAGCTCCGGGCTCGGTCGCTTCTAGTGCCTGGACCACCGATTGTGGAAGTATATCCAGTGGGTAATCACACGGAGCGAAGCAAAGCAGGATCACATCGGGGTGTTGAATATCGGGAAACCCATAATGATCGATGATTCGTCGAGCTTTATAGATATAAGCTGGATCTTTGGGATAATTGTTGGTCTCGTAATTTCGAATATCGTAACTTGCTGGTTTCGGAATGGGCTTATATTCGTCCGTTTCCTCGATCAACATGTTGTACGTGATCGGGTTCATATCAGTCAGGGGGTAACCTTCCCGTTTCTCCGGAGCCAGGGGTTCTCCATATTTCTCCTTTAGATCAGGCCCAAATTCATAACTTGCGCCTGAGAGTCGAATCACATCCCCCCAGTCCGTCGCGTCAATGACGATTCTGGCTTGGATAAATAACGGGTCGTCTTCATTCTGTGTGGAGGCGAATGTCACCCCAGTAACCTCAGGGTTTTCTGCACCTTGGGATACATGGACTTTTATAGGATACCGATTCGAGATGATTCTGATCTGTTTCGTCTCTTGTATATAAGGGGCCAGTAGATCCCGGAAAGCTTGCTCTGCATCACGAGGAAGTGCCGTGGTGATCACGTGGGTATTTCCCGGACGTGGGTGACCAAACTTCTCGGTGTTGATTTCTTCAATCCGGTCCATAAGTTCCTTAAAGAGACCCGCGCGCGGGAACGGGACTCCGTGGCCATAACCGCTCGGAGGTCGGTTCTCGTCAATAGCGACGAGACTCTCCGCTGTGAATTGTCCGCCCAGCATTTCAATATCATTCACGATGGTAATCGAACCGACTCCCATCCTGGCGGCCTGGATCGCGGCTGCACAACCCGATTCCGTACCTCCGACGATGAGCAGGTCTGTTTCAATCAGCTCACGTTGTTCTTCCGCACGGAGTGGAGTCCCCCCTCCCCAAAGAAGCAGAGTGAGCATGGTTCCATACGTAAAAAATGAGTGAAATTGGAAGTAGGATCGTCTGAGCATAGTCATGTGCTTTTTTTGAGAGCGACTGGGATTCAGATGTCAGAGTTGTTCAATGAATTTGCGAATGGCGTCGTTGACTGCAACCGGGTTTTCCAGCGGGGAAAGGTGACCCACACCGGGAATCTCGGCGAAATGCCCGTGTGGCATGGCGTTCGCAATTTCACGCATTTCCATGACGGGAGAAATAATGTCTTCTTCTCCGGCGATCATCAAGGTTGGAATTTTGATGTCTGCCAGCAGAGTAGTTGCATCAATGCGGTCGGCCATACCAAGTTGGGCGGCCGCCATTCCTTCCGGGTTTGAGTCTAACATGATTTGCCGAAACTCTTCTACCAGACCGGGATTCTTTTCCCGAGTCGTCATGCCGAACATCTTGGGCATCATCGCGAAGACGACGTTATCCGTACCATTATTTCGAAGTTCGACTGCCGAGTGATGTCGAGTTTGCCGCGTGTCTTCAGAGTCAGGGAGTGCTTTTGAATTGCAGACGATCAACGCTTCCAACCGTTCTGGATGTCGCCGGACAAATTCCCAGGCAATATAACCTCCCATAGAGAGTCCACAATAAACGACAGGTTCTACCACATGGAGCTTCGCCAGCATTTTGTCGAGATCATCGGCGAACTTTGCCATCGAGACTGTTCCGGATGTTACATCACTTTCGCCAAATCCACGCAAATCTGGGATGATCACCCGATATTCGGCGGAAAAGGAAGCTCGTTGTTCGCGCCACATGCGATGATCGAGTGGAAAACCATGTACGAATAGAATGGGTTTGCCTTTTCCTTGATCAATCACATTCATCGTCAATCCGTCGAGATCAATTTTTTTCATCTGTCCACTCCTTGCTACTCAGATTCTTTTCATTTACACGTCAGTCAGTGATACTTGATTCAAACGCTCTACATTCATTTTAGATTATTCCCCAGGCAGATGCCATAAGCCCCTCAGGAAACCTCCTATGACTTCACTTTTGGATCGTTTTTTAACCTATGTCAAAATTGATACGCAAGCAGATGCCCATTCCACTCAATACCCGAGTACTGAAAAACAGTTAACGTTGTGTAAGCTACTCAAAGAAGAATTTGAGCAAGTTGGGTTGACTGACGTGCAAATAAATGAGTACGGAATTGTTACAGGCACTATCCCGGCGACACCGGGATGCGCTGCACCGGCCATTGCCTTTTTTGCCCATGTCGATACGTCGCCCGAGTTCACTTCTGTGAACGTGCAACCACAGGTCCGAACAAATTACGATGGTAAGGATATCACACTAAAAGAAGGTCGTGTGTTAAAAGTATCCGAGTGTCCTGAATTGAAAGGACAAACGGGCAAGACCATTATCACAACGGATGGGACCACCCTGCTAGGAGCCGATGATAAGGCGGGGATCGCGATTGTCATGACGGCTGCGGAGCGGTTGTTGAATTCAACCGACTTTCCACATGGGCCGGTAAAAGTTTGTTTTACGTGTGATGAAGAAATTGGTCACGGAACAGATCATATCGATCTCGCAGCTCTCGATTGTATTTGTGGTTACACATTGGATGGTGATGGTGCAGGAAAAATCGACACGGAGACTTTTTCAGCGGATATGGCGGAGGTTCGTATTACAGGGATCAATATCCATCCTTCCATTGGGAAGGGAAAAATGGTGAACGCGATTCGGTACCTGTCGAAATTCATCAGTCGTTTGCCCCGGGAATCCGATGCCCCCGAGGTAACCGATGAACGTCAGGGGTTTATGCATCCCTACTCCATGTCGGGCTCGGTAGCAGAAGCGGTGGTCGAAATCATTCTGCGAGATTTCGAAACGGAACAATTGAAAGTCTACGCTGAAAAATTGCATGAAATTGCGAAAGAACTCAAAGAGGAAGAACCCCGGCTGGAGATTGAAATCAAGATCATTGAACAATATCGCAATATGCGGGAGGGATTAAAAAAAGAACCACGAGCACTCGAAAAAGCGATTGCCGCCTCTCGCGCCGCAGGGCAGTCCGCAGAACTGAGTATCATCCGTGGGGGAACAGATGGTTCTGTGCTGACAGAGAAAGGCTTGCCGACCCCCAATCTCTCCTCGGGTCAACACATTCCCCATTCCCCACTCGAATGGGCCAGTTTAGAGGAGATGGAACAGGCGGTTGACGTGGTGTTGCAACTGGCGAAGTTATGGGGCGAGGAAGTTAATTAGGCACGATGGTTTTCCTTGAAGATAGGAACGCTCAAAAAATGGAAGTGAAATGAACATGCATTTTCTCAATACAGTCGTTTCCCCTAATCTTCTGGTGGTCGAACAGCTTAAATTCGGCGATGTGCCGATGATTGTGCTGACAAGCGTGTTGATTGTGTTGGGGCTCGTATTGTTATTTTATCTTGGCACCCCGTTGATTATCTGGAAAACAATTCGCTTCAACCGGAACGCCAAAATTACGACGTTTAATCCTGACAAGGTTCCAGCCCCGTTGGACGAATCACTCGATTACTTTGAAGATCAGCATGAAGTACTTGAGAGACTTGGATTTGAGTATGTCACGAACATTCATATTCGTGACTTGATTCCCAATGCGAGACTGTTAGGGCAATTATGGTTTCATACCGACTCGTGTACTGGACTCATGCTGGTTCATACCTATGCGACCGGGGGCGGGAATGTCAGTTGTTCATCTCAATCGATTGAATTCACTACGACATTTAATAATGGAATGGTTGTGGACACCAATAATTCGAAAGATTTTGGTGCGTTTCCTGTTCCCTCGACGAAAGTGATGTACTCTCTGTTTTGGGAGCAAGATGTCGAAAAAATATTCCAGTTTCACAATGCCATCTGCCAGGATGTTCGTATGAATTCAATTCCGGTGAATAAGCTGGATGAGCAGTATGATGGGGACGGGTTGGCCTGGGTTCGGGAAGGAATTCAAGAAGAAAACGAACAAAACGCGGCGATCGGTTTTCTGAAGCCAACTGAAGACGAATTTCTGTTAACTTTGTCGGGTGCCTATAGTATTACCTGGAAGCAGTTGTTTCCCTTCAAACAGATGCGGTATAAACAGATGAAACAGAAAGTTCGCAGAGTAATGAGCAATCTGGATATAAGATTAGATTGATTTTGTGTTGATTCCCCAAACATTTCCGCCAACCTCCTGATGGACCACAGGTAGTATCGTGAAAACAACGTTCTCCAGCGACGATTTATGGAATTCGGTCATTTCTGTTCCTCCCTTGGCCCGAACAACAACGGGGCAAATTGACCGGGAGGAAAACCGCAAGATTATTCAGCATCTGGAGGCGGGAGGAATAAGTACCTTACTGTATGGTGGCAACGCGATCTTGTACCACATTGCGCTGAGTGAATACGCCGAGCTACTCACAATGTTGACCGAATTGTCTGCGGCCGACAGTCTGGTGATTCCCTCTGTCGGGCCCGGTTATGGAGTGATGCTGGATCAGGCCGATATCCTACGGGATTACGAATTCCCAACAGCCATGATTCTACCGACCCGGGATATTGTAACCAGTCAGGGAGTGGGGCGAGCCGTTCGCAAATTTGTCGAACGTTTCGAGAAACCTGCCGTCCTGTATATCAAGCATGAAGGGTATATCGACGTCGAAACTACGCAGCAACTGGTGAATGACGGGCTCATTTCCTGCATCAAGTACGCGATTGTCCGGGAAGAGACCGAAGATGACCCCTACTTGCGTGACCTCGTCGAAGTCGTTGATCCCGGAATCATTATTAGTGGCATTGGCGAACAACCTGCCCCAGTCCATATGCGTGACTTCGGGTTAACCAGTTTCACTTCGGGATGTGTTTGCGTGGCACCGTATCTTTCCATGAAAATGTTACAAGCGCTTCGTGCGAAAGATTACGCGGTCGCCGAGGAAATTCGCCGGCAGTTTTCCCCATTGGAAGATTTGCGAAATTCCATTAATCCGATTCGTGTTTTGCATCGTGCTTTGGAATTGGCTGAGATTGCAGAAACAGGACCGATTATTCCACTCTTGAGTGAACTGCACGATCGCGATATCCCCAAAGTCAGAGAAGCGGCCCTGACCCTGAAAACCGCCGATCAATCTGCCCGCCCCGCCCTTACCTGATCATCCGTTGAAATGACTTCCGAAGACTTCTTATTTGAAACGGCAGGTAGGGTATGTTGATTGGGTTCGTAAGTGACGAATATTACATGGCATTGGCGGATGTCCTGCTCGAATTCCGCCAGCAAGGGGAAACGAAAGCGATCGTTCGCTCTACGCCGCGCGGGGCTGTGGAAGTAGACATCAAACCCGGGGAGTATGAAGTCATCCTCGTCAAATCAGGGTTTGGATCGAAACGAGTTCAAATGACGGTTCGCCAAGGTGAACCGTATCAATTCCGGTTACTCTCGGATGGTTTACTCGGATATGCCTGGCCCAGGGCGATACGGACAGGCGAGAAATCGGAATTCAAAGTTCATTCAGTAGAACCTTATCGGCTCAGTCTCTGGCGTTATGGATGGAAACGGGAATTTGTCAAACTGCTGGGTTGGTTCGATGAACATGCGGCACGCGCCGTGATGCAGATTACGCCTGACGGAGATTACACACAAACTGGTGTCGATTGGAACAAGGTCGGTTACGGCAGCACGCATCACACGCAACTTGTCACCGGGCCGGAGCGTTCGGGGCTTTATTACTTTCATGCTGAGACGGAAACCTCAAAGAAGTTTTTTTCCTTTCCACTGGTCGTTGCCCCGCGTCAACCTGAAGCAAAAATCGTCGTCCTCGCCTCAACGAATACCTGGTTGGCTTACAATAATTTCGGTGGACGAAGTAACTACATCAATTCCACTCGTTTACCGGACGAACCATCAATAAATGTCCGACAGGACTTACTCCGATTCACCAAAGCCGGTTCGTTTAATTCCTGGGGTTTTCCTGACGAAGACTATCTCCCACTCAGCTTTGAACGTCCCGAACCCGGAAACTGTGTACGCATGGAAGAAGAAGTAACCGACCCGATCGAAGGACGTCTTCCCAGTAGCCTTGCGCCGGCAGAGTGGCGTCTACTCGGCTGGTTGGAGCGGGAAGGATATGCCTACGACTATTATGCAGAGAGCCATCTGCATTTTGGTGAGCTGGATCTCGACGCCTATCAAATCTTGATCATCAGCGTGCATCCCGAATATTGGTCGAGGGAGATGTTCGAGAAAGTGCAAACCTGGGTTCAGAGCCGAGGTGGGAAACTCCTCTATCTGGGAGGAAATGGTCTCAATTGCGAGGTCGAATTTCTCGACGAAGGTCGGTTACGCTTCAAAACCTGGCTCCAACCAGCGACCAGTGGTGATCTCGGCATGCCCGATCCTGAGCACCCGGAGAAGTACTGCGAAAGCCGGATGCACCGGACGTATCAATCGGAAGCGAGCTTGCTGGGCGTCGTCTGTACGGCTTCGGGAATCATGACGGCGGCTCCCTATCGGGTTGTCGATCCAGATCATTGGGTCTTTGCGGAAACCGGGTTAGCGGCAGGAGAAGAATTCGGGCATGCGAGCCTGCACGAACGGATTCACGGTGGGGCTTCGGGCCATGAAACGGATAAAATGAGCCCCCATTCCCCTCCCGGAACGAAATTGCTGGCCAAGGGGACCAACCCGGATGAGGGCGGGGCTGAAATGACGATTTACGAGACTGCTTCAGGAGGGGCCGTTTTTTCGGTCGGCTCGATCTGTTATGTCTCCTCTCTGATCATCGATTCCACCCTTTCCCGTATCACCGCAAACGTGCTGAACCGGTTTTTAGGGGAGAAAGCCTAGCGGAAATTGCGATTGTCGCTGTGCCCCATTTCCCGATAAGATGCCGGACGGAAATTTCTGTACTTTCTCGACACGGCTTGTGATTTTCATGGACGAAGAACAAGAGAACATCCAGGAGCCCAACACGGATCCAATTCCGTTGGATGCCGAGGAGCCTCTCGATATCGAACAGCTCGATCAGATGCTGGAGCAGGTTCTCGACCACACGGAAGATCTCGACTGGGATTTGGAACCGGTTTCCATTCCGATGTCGTCCGAAGTGAAAAATGAGGTCACGGAACTGGCAGATGAACAGGTTCAGCAAAGCGAAGATGCTCCTGCTTCAAAGCGACCAGAAGCTCGCCGATTAACGCCTCGCGAAATTCTAGAAGCGGCCTTGTTCGTGGGAGGAACCAAGCTGACGTTACGGTCACTACGAAAATTGCTCAACGACGATTTCGATGCGGATTACATCGAAAACTGTATTCGGGAATTGAATGACCAATACGAAAGTGAAGAACGTCCTTACCTGATTCAAACGAGTGAGCAAGGGTACAAGCTGCATCTCAAACCTGAGTACGAATCAGTCCGGCGGAAAGTTTTTGGATACGGTCCGCGAGAAGTCAAACTTTCGCAGGATGCATTGGAGATTCTTTCCCTGGTGGCTTATCACCAACCGATCAGCCGTGAGGAAGTGGACCGCTTGAGTAAACGAAAAGCGTCCGGAACGTTGAATCAACTTTTGCGACGGGAATTGATCTCGTTACATCGAGATCCCGAAACAAGAGAAGTGACGTATCGAACGGAACCGCGTTTCCTGGAAATCTTTGGCCTGGCGAACCTGGACGATTTACCGCGACCAGAGTATCTCGCCTTCAAATAAGAAGTTTGACTTCGTCCTTCAAGGGCCAAAAAAGACAAAGTGCGGGGGAGAAGAACCTTTACAGGTTAGCTCACATGGCCCTCAGGAGTGCTGCTACGCTTTGGCCAATCTGGGTCCGGTTTACGCTGAGAGCAACCGGAGCTTTGATTTTGTGAGGTTCATCGTGAATCACATTCAGTTGGCAACCTGGGTCTGGGTGGCGGTAGTTCAGCGTCTGCGGAACTTTGCCGTAGTGCAGGGCTAGAATACTTCCTGCGAGTTCGACGGCCCCACTCCCCGCATCAAAGTTTCCAAAGTAACTTTTGAGTGCAGTGACTGGGATCTTGGTCGTGTCATCATTAAATAGGCGATGATAGGCACGAGCTTCGACGAGATCGTCCTGTAGAGTACTTTTACCGTGGGCGTTAATGTGGCCAATTTCGCGCGGATCGATATTCGCTTTCCGCATGGATTGTTTCACCGCTTGCACGATTCCAGTTCCGGGGCCTCCGTTCAGCTCCTCGTTGCCATCGCAACCTGCGCCGACTCCTAATACCTCAGCGTAAATTTCGGCTCCCCGTTTACGGGCGTGTTCGTAATCTTCGACGATGAAAACGGCCGATCCTTCTCCGACGACGGTTCCCGTTCGGTTAAAGTCGAATGGTCGACAGGCTGATTTTGGGTCGTCGTCGCCTTTAGCCAGGAGTTCAAACAGGCTCAGCTTCGTAATGTCGACAGGATGCACATTGGAGCTACATGCTCCGACAATCATACAATCAGCGGCCCCGCGCTGGATTGTGTAAATCGCTTCGTTCAAGGCGAGCAATGCAGAAGATTCACGAGATGTGATTGTATTGTTGGGGCCACGAGCATTATGTTCGATAGAAACATGACAGGCGGCCATGTTGGGAAGTTGCTTGAGCAACCAGAGGGGGAACATTTTTCCCATTCCATCTTCACCCCAGCGAGTCATTTCAAACTCGTCGTCATCGATGCAACTGATGGCGGCTTCGGAAAGATCAAGGGGAGAGGTTGAGATACGCCCTGCTCCGAAAACGACTCCCAGGCGATCGGGAGCAATCCCATTCTCTTTGAGCCCTGAATCCTTCATGGCCAGGGAAGCGGCTGCGACTCCCAGTTGGATGTCGCGCGACATTGTCTTCAGGAATTTGTTGTGGCGGATGAATTCTTCGGGATGAAATTCTTTGACTTCGGCAGCGAGATTGGTTGGAAGATCGGCATACGGGAGTGAGGTAATGCGATCGATGCCCGATGCACCAATGATCAAATTATTCCAGAACTGGTCTCGCCCGATCCCGATGGGCGAAACGATACCGACGCCAGTAATGACGAACCGTTTCTGATGCTTCCCAGCCACCATGATGAATTCCAGTTATTTATGCCATTGGATTTCTGTTGGACCGTAGACCCGGTAGTACCATCCAATGACAGTTTTATGAAAATGAATCCTTCACTCTCGTTGTGAAACAACCCGAACTCGTTCCCCTGAGCCCTGTGTTTCGAATTATCTTTCGATCAATCTTAGTCGCTCCAGACTGGATCGAAGTTCAGTTAAAAATGGATTTGAATTTGTGATCCACCTGTTTGAGCAAAACTCGCTGGAAAATTCGTGATCTACAGTTGTAAATCATTTTTGACAGATTTTACGAATTCTCAAAATTCCCGTAAGGCGAATTTTAACATCTATAGATCACAATTTCCGGTGACTTGGAATAATCCTGATCAAAGTCAGGCCATTCTTAGCTGAACCAGCAAAAAGTCACCACAAATTCACTAAATTTCAATGAAGGCTTCTTCCCAGAATCAATATCGGAAGATTGCTCCCGAGAGCTTTTTCTGGAAGAGATTTCCATGCACAAATCGGACAAGTTCAGGCCGAAGAAATAGACCAGGCAGTTTGTTGATCTGTTGATGAAAATGTTCACTGCAAACAGCAGTGAGAAACCCTCTCGTTTCGTTAATGTTTCATGAGCAACTAAGGAAAAGCGTTCACCAACTTACCGACGTGGATGAAGCATGATCGGTACCCATACCGACACTTGATCCCTGTACTTATAAGTGGAGTTTGTAAAAAGAGATGTATTAGGAAAATTACATCGACTTCGCATCAAACTGTCAAGGAAGGCGGGGAAATCTCGAAAACTAGCGGTTTTTCCCCTTAACCCGGCTGCATTATAGAGATCCTGAATCTGTGGGACCTGTTAAAGAGGGATATTCAGGTGTTTTTCTCAAAATTGGGGAGTTTTACTGCATTTGCTGAACCGTTTTGCGGTCTCAGTTCCATTGTGACAGTTGCCGTTCGGCTTGGTTTAAGTACCCAGCCAGAACGATTTTTTCCTCGTCGGAGGCATCCGGCAGGCAGGCCTTCAACATTTGCCACGCTTTTCCTGATTCTCCCGCATGTAGAGCGATCACTCCAAAATCTCGTCGGGCCGTATAATCGCCAGGTTCTAAACTATACAAACGTTGCTGAACCTTCAGGGAAGCTTCCCAGTTTTTCTCTTGGGCGTACAAAGCCTTCAGGTTATTGAGCATCCGAATCACAATGTCTCTTGGGCGGGCGGGTTTGAGATAGGGATCTAGTTCTTCAAAGGAAAAGCTAGTCCGCCGGGATAAGAAAACGAGACAGTCTTCCCGGTTCATGATCTGGCCTGCTGCGAATGGGTCGAGGTAAAGCGGCTCGTCTCCTTCTTGGTAACAGAGAAGGAAATGCATCGGGGCGGCAACCCCTTCGAGAACGATTCCAACTTGTTCAGCAACAGCCTGGTAGATGATCGAAAGAATGATTGGCAGACCATGTCGTTGTTCGATGACCCGGTGCAGATAACTGCCATCCACTGATTGAAAACTTTTGACGCTTCCCTGTAAATCATGTCGCTCCGCCAGACAGCGGGAAATTTTCCGCAGCCGTTCGTAATCGTGGTCCGAGGACTTTAGTTCAAGGGCGAGTTCCCGCGCACGTTGGTCGATCCAGACCAGGGATTCTTTGAAATCGAGGTCTGGATATGCATCCCGGCTCAGTTCCAAGGCGACGACAGCCAAATCGACATCGGCGCGGCGTTGCAAAAGTTTGCTGAACTCTCGGTCATTGTCGTAGCTTGCCAACCGATGCATGAACTGATCCGAATGTGAAAGAATCGTTATTATTAACTGTTAAGGGAAGCAAAGATGGGATTTTATCAGGCATGAAAAAAACGAACAATTCCAGCTTTTACTTATTCAATAATTGTCATTCTGTTGTGCAACGTTTCGCTTTGTAAGAGAAGCGGTTAGCGAAATTGAGGAGGGGGTTGCCCGGCTGTCTGTTGCACTGCGGCCGCTTGCATACGTTGTTGTGCAATGGTGTTCGCTAACGAGAGTGCATGGGGATGGTTGCGGTTGAAATTTAAGGCTTGCTGTAAGCTGAACTCCGCTTCTGGCCAATGCCCTGCTTGATAATGGGTGAACGCAACCCGGTACCATTCATCAGCGTTTTGAGAGGGGCGATTCATTTGAGCCACTTGATAGGAATCAGCGGCATCCTCCCAACGCTGCATGCGGGCGTAAGCATCTCCCAGTTTCCAATAAGCTTCGGCCTTGATATCACTGGAAGCGAAATTGCAGTCGCAGATGTCTCGCAAAATAGGAGCGGCTCGCTCAGGATGTCCATGTTTTAGCTGCAACTCGGCCACATGGATACGAGCGGACACATTGTTCGGATTGACGGTTAATATGCGGTGGTATGTTGCGATCGCAGTCTCTTCGTCATCTTCCTTCAATGCAATTTCGGCCCGCAATGCCAATCCGTCGGTATGGGCCGGGTCAATTTGCAATGTCCGATCCATGCACTCACGAGCAGCGACTAGCTCGCCTTGTTCGTACAAGAGTTTTCCCAGTTGAAACTGCGTTTCCGGATCGTCCGGAGATTTTTCGACAGCCTGATTGAGGTGCTGAATGGCTTCCGGAATGCGTCCTTCGGTTAACAACAAGGCGGCCAGTTTGCGATGAATGTCTCCATCGCGAGGATTCGTTTCAATCGCCTTTTCATACATTTCTTCCGCATGTTTATAGTCGTGATTGTCATAAGCGGACTCTGCTTTGGCGGTCAGCATATGGGCCTGGTCAATGGGGTTGAATACTTTCCGATTCATCCAGGCACAGCCACTCGTTGAGAATATCAACCAGAGTACAAAGAGCAGAGAGGTGAAAAAGTATCGCGACGGCTTCACGAGGACGGCTATTTCAGAGTGTAGACGATGCGAATGCGCAAAGATGCTGCGTACCATCGTCCGGACTCTTTCTCAAGAAATTGGCAATTAAATATTCGTGTGGATGAGGAGAATAAGCGCGGCGGGATCGTAGCAGATTTCCTGGTGAGTACAAAGACCGTTTTCCCTCTAAAAATGGGGCCTAACTGCTTTTATTTCATATGTTTAGGCAAGTACTTCAAACTGGTCAATAAATACTCAAGTCGGTTACAAACTCGGGAGTCGTGGTATAGGTCTGGTTCTGAACCGGTCAGGCGTTCAATCCAACTGAGCCCGCTTAACAGAGTACTGCTCCGATACAGAATTTCGACCAATCTAATCTCCGCTGTGTTCAAGGAACGTTTTTGCTGGTAGGCATGGAGGGCTATTCCCCAAAGTGGATCATCCAGGGACAGAAAACTTCCCAGGAGACGCGCGAGGTCAATAGAGACATTTTCTGTGCGGGTTGCCGACGGGTCGATGATGCCGGTCACCTGGTCGTTTTCCAGTAGAATATGATCGTGCCAGACATCCCGTAAGCAGGGTTGCAATGGGACTTGCCAAGTCATCGCCTCGCTTAATTCCAAACTGATGGGGTTTGAGCAGCGCACGAAATACTCCAGATACTCGTGTACCCACTTTTGCCAAGGGTTTATGGCCGGTTGGGTGCGTCTCAAAGTGTGTGAAATTCGTTCAGGCGTCCAGAGGTGTATTAGATTCAAACGCTCCTTCAGAGCGGGCACAGCAGCTTGCGCTGTTTGCCTAAACCACCTGTGGGCAACCAGGTCGGGTTGAAACTGGCTTGCTGCCAGATGCCAGTCAGCCAAAGCATGCATCGTCGTTCGAATTCTTTCAGGAGTTACCTGAGTATTGAGGAGTGGCTCTCCTGGTAACCATTGTTCACACTGCCAGGTGCTTCCCCGAAAATGGACCAAGGTCTGATCGGCTCCTTGTTCCGTGGAAAAGGGAACCGCAATTGTTTTTAGGCCGACCTTATGCAGATGACGCAACAGTCGATGCAGAGACAGGATACGTTCGCGTGGCGGCGATTCTTGAGGCCATTTCCGTAAAGCAACAGGTCCCCGGTTCGTTTCCACTCGATAAACTTCGGCTCCACTGAAACCTCGGTAAACCTGGCAGGGTTGAGGCTCTGCCGGTTGAGCGACGAGACCATAGGAGGCCAAAATTGGGGAGAGCTGAGAAGACGAAAGTGGCATAGCGGGAGAGAATCAGTAGAAAAGTGTTATTGGGAAAACAATAAAACAAATCGCAGTTGATATGCACAAAGATTGATTTGATTTTAGGGACCGGAATTCAAAGTCTACCGGAAAACGAATTGGAGGGGAAAACCGCTTTCGAGTAACGCCTATCCAGCGGAGAGAATGTGGAATTTAATCCGGTGAGGTTGATTTTCCCGGTTGAAGCTGGTCTGCTGATAGATGAGAATCAAAAATGGGTGATCAGGAGGCAGTTACAAGCCGCGGGCTTGCAATCGATCCAGATTTCTAAAGCCCTCCCACCCGGTTCGCGTCCTGCTTGTAATTTCAATTGGAATATCGCCCGTTCCATTTTTCATGCAGATTTTCTGCTTGCGAATCGGGCCAAATTAGATTTCAAGTCGGGGCCACAATAGTTGCTCAATCGCTGAGTCAACGGAATGTTCTATTCTCAGGGACACACCAAGGAATTGCCATGTTAAGACATTTGCGCCGTCGTTCGGTTTTCAGTTTAGGATTAATCGGGTTACTGGCCATCGGATTGGCAACGCCATCCCAGGCTTGCTGTTTCTTCAATTGGTTTCAGGGTTGGGGACATTCGTCCTACTATCGTGGAGCCACGAGCTATTATGCTCCAGCGAGTCCTTGCTGTGCACCCGCTTGTGCCCCTTCTGGATGCGGCTCTTGCGGTTCCTGTGGTTATGGCGTCAGTGGCTGTGCCAGCGGTAATTGCGGTGTCGGAGGAAGTTGCGGTACAGAATCAACTACCTATGAAAGTCCTGCTACAGGGCAGTCCAATAAGGAACCGGTGAATCCGGATGAGATGGAACCCGTCCGTTCGCGAAGTGAAACAGAATCGTCGACTCCAGGCTATGGGGCTTCTTCAGAGCCGGATATCTCTAATGATCCTCGTTGGGAAGGAACCAATGGAGAACGAGGACGCGACAACTTTCGCGGAGATCTTAATAGGGGCAACAATGAAACTCGAGAAGAAGAATTTCCGAACCTCAATTTCAACTCAACAGAGCCGAGTACGCTTGATGGAAATGCAGGATCAGAAACTTCACCTTCTTTGGGTAATTCCGAATTCAATCCGAATTTGAATGAGAGTAATCCCTCTGCGGAGCCTGCCCTGCCTGAAGGGGGCGCACCGAATCCACGGGATCGTGAGAAACCGTTTAATATCAATGACAATCTTTTCAATCAAACGAATCCGGATAAAGATACCGAAATAGAACGTTCCACTGCGAAACCGGTTGCCCCAGTTGAAGGAGAGGGCTCGGAAGCGACAGAACCGGAATCGGCTAACACTGAAGCTGAAACTAGTGAACCAGAATCTAGTGCAGCAGAGTCGACCGAAACCGAAGCCACCGAAACGGCTCCAGCTGAAGATGAGTCCCTGGAGGCTCCCCTGTCCGATCCAGAAGAAATTGAAAGCAGTACTGATTCAGAGCTGAAAAAAGAGCAGGAAGAATCTTCCTCCGACGAACGTTCTGGGCTGCGACCGTTGAACCTGGACAACCAATTCAGCCTCCACACACCGTTGCGAACTCGCCTGAATACAAGAGGAACTTCGACGGTTGAGATTCCCGAATTGGTGCGTAAACCTGTACAACAAAGAACAGTTACGAAAACCAAAACCAAGTCTCCACGACTCGTCAGTCGTTAATTAGATTGAATTTCTGCGAACAACCAACGCGGAGGAGGGCTTGAAGCCTTCCTCCGCGTTTTTTCGTAGCTCTCAATGGGGTAATCAAAACGGGGGGAGATTACTTTCCCGTGTCCTCAATTTTGTGAAATTTTGATTTCGAAGTCCCATTCTGTTGCCTGCTGCTCATCAGGTTGCCATCATGTCGCCGACTGGGTCCCCTTTGGATGTCTGTTTCAATCTGAGAACTGAGCCTGAGCGGATTTTTAGTCCCATAATTATCCTTCGAAAAGTGTCATAGGACGAAGACTCAACATGACCTCAGAAATCGAATCTCGCTTACAACTCGCCCTCACTTTGGCGGAAGAGGCTCAGGAATTGATCCTGAAGCATTATCAGCATAAATCGCTGGAAGTTGAACTGAAGGGGGACTCCTCTCCCGTGACTGTCGCTGACCGGGGAGCGGAGGAATTAATCCGGAAGCGTCTGGCTGAAGTTTATCCGGAGGATGGTGTGCACGGTGAGGAGTTCGACGATAAAGAGTCTCAGAATGGTTACAAATGGATCCTCGATCCGATAGACGGGACAAAATCCTTCGTGCATGGTATTCCCTTGTTCGGGACTTTGATTGGCATTGAGAAAGAGGGAGAAATGGTGGCCGGGCTTTGCCGGTTCCCGGGTCTGGATGAAGTCATCTATGCTCACAACGGTGGTGGAGCCTGGTGGAAAAAGGGAAGCCAGGAACCGGAGCGCTGCCAGGTTTCTTCAGTCTCCAACATGAGTGAATCCCTCGTTTGCATTACCGACATCATGTTGTGGGAAAAAGAAGGAATACGGGATCTGCTCAGCGAAGTTGGAGGCAAAGCCCGCCTGCTTCGAAACTGGGGAGACTGTTACGGACACGCCATGGTTGCCACCGGCCGCGCAGAAATGATCCTCGAACCCGAAATGAATCCTTGGGACGCAGCCCCCTTCGCCCCCATTCTCAAAGAAGCAGGTGGGTTCTATCTCAACTGGCAAGGGGAAGAAACGATCTACGGTCGCAATGGTCTTTCAGTCAATGCCGCGCTGAAAGAGGAGATCGTTAATATTCTAAAAGAGCAACAGTATTAAGCATCGGAGCCACGTCTCAATCTGGCTCAGAGTTTAATTGGACTTCACTCGATTCGCTTGGTGTGAGTGGAATCGAGAGTAACCAAACCAGAAACGAGGCAGCCATTCCGGGAAGAATTTTGAATAACGATCCGCTGTAATCGGAATTGTGCCAGCCAATCACCGCTGCTACTCCACAAAGCATCATCAGTATGGTGACTGTTGAAGTAGTTTTTATCTTGAACAGTCTTAGCACGAGCACTGGACCGAGGCCTGCTCCTAATGCGGACCAGGCGATCAAAACCAGCGTGAAGACCATCTTGTCATCAATCAACGCAATAAGCAGGGCCAGTGCTGTGACTCCCAATGTGGCGAGTTTGGTAATCAGATAAGAATTGCGCCACCGCGGATTGATGTCGTTTCCAATCGTCCCTGAGCAGACGAGGATTTGAGAGTCGGCGGTTGACATCGTTGCTGCAAATAGACCTGCCAAGACAACACCGACAAGGATATCCGGTAGTAAAGACAGAGCGAGCACCGGCATGGCCAGTTCGGCTGCTTTACCCGATGTTCTACCTGCTGCAATTGGAAGTTCGGTGATGTCAGGAATGTAACCTCTTGCGTATAAACCCACGGCGATGCTTGCCAGGAAGAAAGGGATAAACCAGAGGAAATAAACCCAGCGCGCCTGTCGTATATCTTTCACAGAGCGGATCGCCATGAAACGTACAAGAATGTGTGGTTGGCCAACAGCTCCGAAACCTGCAAATACCCATCCAAGTAAATAGAGCCCGAATCCAAACATTAAGTTGTCAGGTATCCATTGAACAAGAGTGGGATCTTGCAGCCTGAGATTTTCCCATAATGCCGTAGGAGAACCCACGACGCGCGCCGCAGCGACTAACAAGATGCCCATCGCGAGAATCATCACGATTGACTGCGCGGCATCTGTCCAGATCGAAGCGCGAATTCCACCGGAAAAGCAATATACGACAACAATAATCGCCCCAATGATCGCTCCCGTGTTCGGATGCCAATGGAAGATCGTTTCGAGAGCTGTGCTGCCTGCTTTAAGTTGCGCGGCGGCATAGACTCCCAAAAAAGCAAACGTCAATATACCGGCCAGAACTGCGACCGGGCGATCTGTTTCTCCTTTTTTGTGAGTGGCTATCAGTGATGGAACTGTTGTGGCTCCACATAATTCTGACTGTTCCCGTACACGCGGATGAATGTATTGCCAGGCGATAAAGTCACCCAGTATCCACCCTACCATGATCCAGATCGACTGGATGCCATACCCGTAGGCGAATGCAATCTGTCCAATAAACATGAACCCACTGTTGTTCGTGGCGACTGCAGAAAGAGCGGCCAACCAGGGAGCGACAGAACGATCAGCAAGCAAGTAATCATCCGTTGTCGATTTGCGTTTTATGGTGGAGAGAACACCGATGAGGACGAATAACAACAGTGACGTGACAAAACTGATAATAACCAAGTTCATGACAAAAAAATCAGGAGCGAACGATCACGAGTAGCGCGTAATAAGAAGTGAGCGTGGAGGTTTGATACTAACAGTTCACTGTAAAGGACCCAAGGCACTTCCATTAAGACAGCTCAGATTAGACTTTTTGAAGTAATTTTGAAATTACTTTCAGGCTGCTATAGTAGTGTCAACTTGGGTTTACAGTTTTTTGAAAACAAGTCACGTTCGGTCAAGCTTCAGACAAGGGTTGATGTTAATCTGAGAATTACTATACTCGCTTGTCACGTAATAAAATTGCTTTGGGCTTTTTATTAAAGCAGCTCGAGAACCAACCGGTGGGGTTGGTTTCTGTGATTCGCCGAGAGCTTCACTCGACGGAATTCAACGAATGAACGAGTCTGACAACAAGGAGTTAATACTCCGGCAGCCGACTCCTCAAGACGCTGCCTGGATCTGGCGCCTTGTGCGAGAAACGGGTGTCCTCGATCAGAATTCTTGCTATCTGTATCTTCTGCTCTGCCGTGATTTCAGTAAATCATGCATTGTAGCGGAAGAATGCTCACGTCTAGTCGGGTTTATTACCGGTTATCGTATTCCCGAATTTCCCACAACGTTGTTTATCTGGCAAGTGGGTGTTAGTCAATCTGCCCGTCGGCGCGGGATCGCCTTGCGCATGTTGTCTGCGCTGGTAAATCATTGTCAGGCACAGGAGAAACTGGAGTTTCTGGAAGCAACAGTTACGAAAGAGAACCAAGCTTCCCGTCAGTTGTTTGATAAATATGCTCGGGAAAATGGTTTGAGTCTAGAAGAAGAGTCCGGCTTTACGGAATCCGATTTCAGTTTTGGCAATCACCAGGCTGAACCACGTTTGCGAATTGGTCCGCTGAAAAGCGGCGTGCTGGTTTCCTGATGTCCCGATCGATGTGTGCCGAATCGTGAACTATCATCGCCGACTGGCTCATTCAAGCATGCCCGAATTCAATAAATCATTTTTACTTCAAAGAGAGTTGCAATAAAATGGATATTTTTGAAGCGTTCGAAAGTAATGTTCGTGGTTATTGTCGTATGTTTCCGGCGGTTTTCAAGACGGCGAAAGATCATCAGCTAATCGATGAACAGGGAAATCGCTATATTGATTTTTTCGCCGGGGCCGGAG
>JAGQQC010000129.1 GCA_020426395.1 Planctomycetaceae bacterium | reverse complement strand
ACCGCTTGATCTACGATCAAACCACGTCTTCAGGTGTGTACCAACTTGATATTCCTGCGGTCACAGGAAAGGGAGAATCCGGAACACGCTCCAAAGAAGTCTACGTGGTCGGATTTGATCCGGCGGAATCTAATCCTGCTCCTCTGACAGAAAACGATCTCGTCTGGATCCAACAGAGGTTTCCCTGGCAGTCACTCGGAGACTGGAACGAATTACAAACGGCGATGCTCACCAGTACTGGGCGAACGGAACTGACGGCTTGGATTTTGATTCTGTTCGTCCTCTTGTTACTGGGAGAACAATTCCTGACCCACTATCTGGTTCGGGACGCCCATCGACTGGAATCGATCGAAGAAGCAGAAGCGACAGAGGAGGTAACAACATGACCTCTCTATTCTCCGTTTCCTTTCCAGTATTACTCGCCGAACTTCGATGGCAAGGGGGCTATCAAACGGGCCTGTTCTGGACCCTTTTGATTCTGTTGGCCGGTTTTTTCATCTGGAAACTGTTACGACAGGAACAACAACTTGTTTCCCGTCCCGTCGGCTGGTCACTGTTCCTGCTCCGTTCACTGATTCTGTTCTTACTGCTAATCACCTTATGGCAACCCGTCTTCATTCATTCGCTGGAACGAGAACGTATCAGTAAACTCTTGCTGGCTGTGGATGTTTCCGAAAGCATGCAATTGCAGGATCAACACGCCTCTCCCGCAGAAAAACTTCGCTGGGCACGAGCTCTCGAATGGGTCACACCTGAAACGGAATTGCTGGTCGCTCCTCAAAACGAGGAGCACAACGCTACAGACGAGGAGGATGAAAGCCCTCAAAACACACAAGAAGTTCAGGATGAAAATCTGGCCACGGTCTTCAAGCAGTTATCCACACTCAGCCGGGAGGAACTTGTCCGGCGAACCCTCGAACAGCGGGGCACCCAATTTCAAGAACGTCTGGAAGCAGAATACCAGGTTGAACAAATTCGATTCGCGGGGGAGGCAGAACAGGAACTCCAGGAACCTGATGCTCCTCCCTCAAACCAGCCCCAGAAAACCTCAACTGAGGTATCTGATTCTCTACAACTTGAGAAAACGGACCTCACCCAGGTTGAACAGAAAGCAATTCAACTCTCGGGAAACCAACCCGTCGCGGGAATCGTTGTGTTCACCGATGGGCAACATAACCAGCCCACCAATCCGCTGCAGCTCGCCTCCAGTCTGAACCAATTCAAAATTCCCATCTATCCAGTGATTGTAGGTTCCGAACAACGACCGGCGGATATCATCCTGCACGAAGTGGCTGCCCCTCCGGCTGTTTATCTGGACGACGAATCCACCGTGACTATCAACGTACAAGCGGTAGAACTTCCCGGCCAGGAAATCACGGTTGAGTTTCATCATCAAGGTGAATTGATTGAACAGCAATCCTTCGTCACTTCAGATGACTCGTCATCCATGCACTCACTGACGTTCCCACTCCAGACTGAGAAGGCGGGGCTGCATCATTACGAAGTCCGTGTAAAGCAACATGCGGAGGAGTTCACCACAGAAAATAACCAGCGGCATTTCACCCAACAGGTTCTCGACAACACGATTCACGCCTTATTAATTGAAAATTTCCCCCGCTGGGAATTTCGTTTTCTGCACAACGCCCTCGATCGAGATGAACGCATCGAGTTACAAACAATTCTGCTGAACCCTCCCCTATTAAAAACAGAAGGACAGGATCTTTCTCCTCCTTTTTCCAATGAAATTAAACTCGATCCAGACTATACAAAGTCACTGTTCGCGGATCTTGATTTGCTGATTTTAGGAGATGTCAGCAGTTCCCTACTCAATAAAAATCTGACAGCAGAAGAAACGGGGCTGTTCTGGAAACAGTTGGAACAATTCATTGCAGAAGAAGGCAAAACGTTGATCCTTCTCCCCGGATCAAACTTGCTGAACGACTGGTCGGAGCAAGCGACGCTCGTTCAGCTCGCTCCGGTAACCAATCCTAAACGATTTGACCTATCGCAATCCGAAGCCGCCCCCCTTCCGCTCGGCATGCCGATTCTCCCCACCACCATCGGCTACGGTACCTCTTTTTTACAGTTCGCCGATCAACCCGATTTGAATCGACAGGTCTGGGAGAGGTTACCCGGCCACTTTGGTGTGTTTACCGGAGACCCCAAACCGGCAGCCGATATTATTCTGGAAGCCTTTCCGGACGTCGAAGAACCGGCGCTCCCGGCCATGCTGTATCAGCAGTACGGTCAAGGACAGGTCGTCTGGGTTGGCCTCGACAGTACCTGGCGCTGGCGCAGACGAGTCGGCGATCAGTTTCATCATCGTTTCTGGGGACAGTTGGGGCGGTGGGCCATTCAAAGCAAGCTGTCTGTGGAAACAGACCTGGTCCGGTTTGGTCCGGAACGGGGAGAAGGAGTTCCCGGGCAACCGATCCGGGTCCATGCTCATTTTTCCAGTACGCTGCTCGACCGATTGGCGGAATTAAATCCACAAGTCGACATTATTGCGGTTACCCCTGCCGGTGGGGAAGAATCCATCAGTCAAGTCCCTCTGCTCCCCCTCCCCAGCCGTCAACAATCGATGACCACCGTGATCGAAAATTTGACGGAAGGAGAATATCAGTTCAAACTTAAGGTGAGTGACCAGAGCCTCTTTCCCGAAGAAATCAGCGCCCCGTATGTGGTTCGACCTGTCCCTTCCCGGGAACAGACGGAGACCATCGCCAATCGCGAGCTACTTGCTGAACTGGCTAAGCAAACGGGAGGAAAATTATTCGAACTGGACCAACTGGCCCAGATTCCTGATATAATAAAACCCGACATCCAAACGGAAACCTGGCAGGAACAAACGGACTTGTGGACCCACCCGCTCTGGTTAACGTTATTTATTCTGTGCTTGAGTGCGGAATGGTTGCTTCGCAAATGGCATGGTCTTCCCTGATTTCAACTTGCTGACCAATCGAGGCCTCTTCACCACTTCCTTGTTGTGACCTAAATACTCTATGTCGATCCTCAACCCTACCTCGGAATTACAAGAGCTGTTGCAGTCGCTCCGACGTCGCTGGCAGCGCTGGGGTTCATTCCGAGCCGGTCTACAGACGCTGCTGATATTAATAGCGGGACTCTGGTTCCTGTGGGTGCTGGACACATTCTACTTTTTGCCGACTCCCTGGCGCAGCGCCGCGTTTGCTTTGGTCGTGACTTCGGCCTGCTTATGGTTCTATTCCCGATTTCAGAAACTGAGAAACGAAAGCCCCACGGACAGTCAACTGGCGGCCCTGATCGAAGATTCTCACCCAGAGCTAGAAGAACAATTACTGGCTGCTGTGGACTATCAACGACAACACACCGACTCGCATCTGGAACGAGAACTGCAACAATCTGCGATCCAACAAGCTGTCCAAAATCTACGAAGCCTGGACCTGCAATCGAGCATTCGTCCCGCACGGACCGTGCGTACGGGAATACTTTTCGGAACATTATTCCTCGTTGCGGGTATTTTCTTTTTCGCCTTCTCGAATCGAACCGCTCCCTGGCAGCGCATCTTGATTCCCTGGCAACCCGCGACTTCAACCCCCACGATTATCGTGGAGGAAGGAAACCAATCTGTTCCTTCCGGAAGTTCACTTACTCTGGCCGCCCGGTTAACAGAGGAAACCCGTAACGGCAACGAGCTGAACCTGCAATTGAATTGGCAAACCGGCGATTCTTCCCTACACACTCAACAGCTCCACTACGATGCCGCCACCCACACATTTCCAATTCATTGGGATCAGATCGAACGTTCGCGCGAGTACTGGATTAGCTCTCGCAACTCTTTCGATGAATCAGCCCGGTATCAAATCCAGGTCGTCAACACGCCCCAACTGGAATCAGCGCTGCTAACAGTCACCCCCCCCGGATACACCGGAGGAAAACCGGCCGAATACGATGGTGCACTCGGAAACATTTCGGTTCCCGTAGAAAGTGACGTCGACCTGACATTCTCCAGCAATCAACAAATCGCTGCGGGAAAGGTGGTCTTCCAACCTGATGACGCTCAGAAAGAACCGACATCCATTCCGCTGCAACTCTCAGCCGATGCTCGAACAGCAGAGGTAGAACTTCCTGCTTCAGAATCGGGCCTGTTCTTCATTCAGTTTGTCGATCAACATGGTTTCGCTTATCAGGATCAGATCGAACGGCATCTCCAGGTGCAATCTGACCAGCCTCCCTCTATTGAACCGGCCATGATCACGGAAATTCAAGCTCAATCGGAAGCAAACCGTCAATTCGAATTACCCGTTAAAGTGGTCGATGATTTTGCGGTGACGCATTCCGAAATGATCATCAAAACTCCTGATCAACCTGCCCGGATTATTTCTCCAGTCGAATCCCCCCCCACTGAAGCAGAAACCGATGTCCGATTCCAATTTCCCCTTTCTGCGGAAGAATTAGAGAACGCCAGTAACGTTGAGGTTACTTTCCGAGCGACAGACAACCGCTCGATTCCTCGCCCCAATGAAACCTGGAGCGACCCTGTTCCTCTCTCCGAATTACTCG
The DNA here is from genome assembly GCA_020426395.1 of Planctomycetaceae bacterium. Classification (GTDB taxonomy): domain Bacteria; phylum Planctomycetota; class Planctomycetia; order Planctomycetales; family Planctomycetaceae; genus Polystyrenella. Next base: position 6,046 of record JAGQQC010000129.1, on the reverse strand, counting down.
ATTCTTCACTCATCGAAGATCCAGCCGCATTGGAAGCGGCGATGGACAAGGCCCTGCAGAAATCACTGGAAGAACTGCGGAACAAACTGGAACGACAAGAGGCCGATGTGGACAAACTGGCCATCCGGGCCCGGTTGGATCAAGCACTGGAAGGAGGCGACCGAAGAGACCCCGAAGAGTTGATCCAGGAAGAACAACAATTGAGTCTGCAACTGGAATCTCTTGCCAGAAAATTTGCGGAACATGCCCTCTATAAAGAACTCGCTCCGATGGCGCAGCACATCGCTCGACATGAACTTCCACTCGTTGAAGAACATTTACAGGCGAGCAAAGAAGATGCTCAAGCATCACCCCGGAATGCACTCCGCTCCCTAACTGCGGCTGGGCAACAACTAAAATCGACAGTAAAAGAGGTCGCTCAACTACAAGACTGGTTAGAGAAACTGATTGACCTGAAAAAAGAAATCCCCAATCTTAATGAGATCGCCCAACGTTCTCAGGATCTGGCGAACGAGTTATCCAACGAAACGAATCCTGCTTCAGTTGCAGAGCAGGAAGCCGCGGGTGAAGCACTCGATCAGTCGATGGAAGATTTCCTCACCCGACATCCCGAACTGGCGGAAGCGGCTCAAGCCGCTTTGATGGAACAGTTACGCCAGCTAGCAGGACAAATTCAGGGAGCCGCCGAACAACAATCCGCGTTGACCGAATCGATCGACTCTGACCTGGGTTCCCAACAGGCCGAACTTCGGTCGATCAACAAGCTGCAAGGCCAGGAAGAAAACCTGACCGAAGAAGAACGACAGGAACTACAAGCTCAACTTGCCGAGCTTCAGAATAAATCAGAACGGCAACAACAACGAGCCGCCACACTCGCCCTGCAACTCGCGCAGAGTCGAGGAGCAAACTCCCCTGAAACCGAACAGGCGTTACAACTCGTCCGGGACTTGGAAGAGTCCGCCATTCGGGCCTCCATCGGACAATTATCGGAAGCACTCCAAGCTTCCCGACGCGCCGAGGAAACGGCTCGACAATTGAGTAACACGCAACCGGAACTGGAAGAAGCGACCCGAGAACTGCGTAAAAATCAGGAAGCACTCAGTCGTCAATTTCAATCTCAAGCCAATCGACCAGCCGCTCGGCATGCGGCACGCCAGGAAGGTCAAAGCCGAATACATCGCCGGGCGACGCAATTGGAACACCGGCTTGAACAATTAACAAATCAAGCCTTACAACTGGCCACGTCAACGGGCCAGGAGACAAACCGGCTGGCGGAAAAGCTGAATACTCCGCAACAGTTTCTCCTCCGATCCGATAAAGTGATGGAGCGGTCGAGTAAACGTTTACAATCACACGACTATTTACTCGCCCGCGACGCCGCTCGGGATGCTGCTCTGCTGCTGAAACAGGCCGCGTCCACTCTGCAGCATGCCACGGAAACCGACGGCGAACCAACTGCGCCGATTCCTTCCTCCTTCTCCCAACAAATCGCAGACGCTGCCCAGCATCTACAAAGAGCCCGCGAACAACTTTCCGAGCGAACCGCTCAGGCGCAAGCTCAAAATCAACCTGGCCAAAACCAACCCGGTCAGAATGGCGAAGGGAACAACGGGCAGAACGGAAAAAATGCCAACTCGAAAGAGGGACAACCTCCCGCAGACGGAGCCTCGTCTTCCTCAAAAAACCTGCAACAGGCAGCCCAAGCCTTGAACCAGGCGAGTCAGCAATTACAGAACCAACAGGGGGCAGGCAATGAATCCGGCTCCACGGCAAATTCTGATCAACAAGGAAGCAGTGCCAATCAGGGAGAACAGGGAGGCTCGGGAACAAAACAGGTGCTCACCGCAGAAGAGCTACAGCAGGAACTCGATTTACTCTCACAACGCCCGTGGGGTTCGGTCAGTACGGAACTGCAAACTGAAATTCGCGATGCGTCCCGGTATCGGCACAAATCCGATTATGCCCGACAGATCAAATCGTATTTCAAACAACTGGCGGCTCCACGCACTCCGGAATCGTACCTTGAGCCCGCCGCGAAGGAGTCGCCATGAGAGGGAACAAACTCCGCCTGGGAATGATAGTGCTCTTTCTAGGCATTCCGCTGTTGAGTGTCTCAACATCTCAAGTAGCGCAAGCTCAGATATCGAGCGAAGAAATTGATCAGGCCATCGCGCGCGGTCTTCAGTTTCTCGCGCAATCCCAGGATCAGGATCATTCCTGGAAAATCGACAGTTTTGGTCAATCAACCGCTGCAACGTCTCTCGCCGTAATGGCTTTCATGGCCGCCGGACAAACGCCTGGGGAAGGCCCGTACGGGAAACAGGTTGAAGACGCTATTTTGTGGGTTCTCGATCATCAAGAGAACGGGATGCTCGTGCACAAAAAAAGTCACGGGCCGTTTTACAGCCACGGGATCAGCACGCTGATGCTGGCTGAGGCGATTGGCATGCTGAAACAAAGTGAATCTAATCCCGTGAGACAACTGACCGAACAACGATGTCGTAAAGCCCTCGAAGAAGCCATCGAAGTCATTCTGAAAGCCCAGGACGTCGATAAATCAACGCGACATGCGGGAGGGTGGCGATATCAACCAACGAGTCGTGATTCCGACCTGAGCGTCACCGGTTGGCAATTACTCGCTTTGCGAGCGGCACGAAATGCGGGCTGTAATGTTCCCTCAAAGAATATCGATCGCGCCGTTGAATACGTCAAACGGTGCGCCACCGTAAACCAACCTGGCTTCGCCTATCAACCCGGCTCCAGCCCGACCCCGACCCGGTCGGGGACCGGAATCCTGGCCATGGAGATTTGCGGCGAACATCTCGACCCAGTCACCCTGCGAGCCGCGGAAGGGCTGCGATCCAAACCACTCAACTATAACGACCAATATTTTTTCTATGGCGCTTATTACTGTTCCGTGGGTATGTTTCAGATGGGGGGGCGGTACTGGACCGATACCCGCGAGCCTTTATTCCGCACCCTGCTCCAGGCTCAGGAAGCAGACGGCAGTTGGCTCGCCAAACATGGCTCCGAACGGAATTCAGGCAAAGTTTACTGTACTTCCATGGCTATTCTGGCACTGGCCGTCGAATACCAGTACCTGCCGATCTATCAACGATGAACAGATTCACTCAATTGGGGGCTGGAGCCCTCCCCGAAGACGAGCTAGGATAGAATCTTCTCCAGTACTAAATCCCAATCTAATCTAATTCCGATTCCTTTCCTCACACCATCTTGAAAGGTTCCCGCCGATTATGTCCTCCACTGAACCACGCACCAGCCGCCGCACCTTTTTGAAAACAGCGACCACCGGTCTCGCCGCCGCTTCTGTACTGCATCCCTTCTTCGTCCGCGCTTCAGACAAAACCGGAAATAAAACGGCGATCGTCGGTTCCGGCGAACATCAATACGCCTGCCATCATGGTTGGGGAGAACTCCCCGAATCGATCCGCTGGGGAGCCACTCATGGCGTGACGATTGATGCCGATGGCATGATTTACATCAAACATCAGTCTGGCGAAGAACAGGTGATGGACGCCATCGTTGTCTTCGATCCTGAAGGAAAATATGTTCGCTCCTTCGGGAAGGAATATCATGGCGGCGGTCACGGGATCGACATTCGCACGGAGGATGGCACCCAGTATCTCTATCTCTCCGATGTCAAGAATCGGGACGTCATCAAAACAACACTCGATGGCGAACAAATTTGGAAGCTGAGTTATCCCACCGAAGCTCACACTTACACCCGCGTCAATCAGTTCCGCCCGACCAACGTTGCCTTCCATCCCGATGGAGGATTTTATGTTGGCGATGGTTACGGTTCGCACTTCATCCATCAGTACGATAAAGACGCCGTCTGGATTCGAACCTGGGGAGGCAAAGGGACCGAACCGGGCAAAATGCAGACTCCCCACGGACTCTGGTTGGACGATCGCCCCGGACGGGAACCGTCACTGGTCGTTGCCGACCGGGCTAACGCGCGGTTGCAATACTTCACACTGGATGGGGAACACATCGGTTTCGTCGAGGAAGTCAATTTCCCGGCTGACATCGACATACAAGGCGAAATTATGCTCGTCCCCGACCTGCATGCCCGCGTCTCCCTGTTCGACATCAACAACAAACCGATCGTGCATCTGGGTGACGATCCGGAATGGACGAAACATGTACTGGATGGCTTCAAGGTCCGCCGGGATGAATCGCAATGGCAACCGGGCAAATTCGTCCATCCCCACGACGCCGCCTTCGATAAAGATGGCAACATCTACGTCGCCGAATGGGTCGCCACAGGCCGCTTGACGAAACTGGTCCGCGTTTAGCGATATAAATAGTGGGGATGTAGGTTGACTTTATTCTTGAAGTCAACCTGCCAATCACTTAAGCCAAAATGCCGTCACAAAGCCAATTAAGACAGTGACTGCTATTTGCATATTTGCTGGTTTTCTCCATCCTCGTTGCCCCAGATATTTCTGAAATTTTTCAAACTTCTCCTTTATATCCTCATCTTCATTTAAATCTCCTAAAATTTCGTTTGTCTTTTTCATTTTATCCGCTTTTTCCTCTAAAAACACATTTGGAACAACAAGTTTGGTAGACGTATCCTCTAATTTATTTACCAGACCAACTGCTTGTAACTCATAAAGATAAGCTGTTCTTGCGTCAATGCCATGCTCTTTTTGAATCCAAGTGTGGAAGAACCAATGAATTAGAACTGGAATCCAACATACAAGTATTATTACCACAAAACATAATACATTTGTAAAGCTAGTACAGAGATCAACATTGAACTCAAGGTGCTCACCAAAAAACCTAAAAGGTTTATCATATACTTTATAAAAAAAAGCACCTTGTGCCGCCCAAATTCCGAATGTGATTTTCCATTCGTAAGAACGTCTGTCCTTAAAACGTTCAAAAGATTTTTTCGACAACTCTACCGCTAATTTCGCCACATCCAAATTGTCAGTCATCTCCGGTTGCTGCTCCTGTTCGTTTGATTCACTTTCCTCAGTTTCTGGCTCACACATATGAATTCGTGCTCGATTCTAGTTCTGAAATAACATTTCACATTCCAGGTGGACCCGCGTGTCTGCGTAACAGCCAGATGCTGTAGAAGACCACGCACAGGACGACCACGCTCCCGAAGTTCAGAATCTTCCGTGCCAGGGGCAGTTTTGATTGGGCTATGATTTGGGTAATCAGGACCACGACGCCCACCATCGCCGTCTTAAAGTAAATCATTCCCGGCAGCCCCCAGTGATTCAGAATATACCCGGCCACAGGATTCGATTCATAAAAGTTCCCCCGCCCTCCCCCGGGATGAATGGCGTGTGAGGTAAGCAAACGCCAGGTCATGATGATATCACCCAGGTTGATCAGGACGAAAGTAATCGTTTCCCGCTGCAGCTTGATGGGGATAGAAGTCCAGAACTCCCAGAAGGAAATTTCCTCCCGAGGTTTACGATCAGGATCCGCTCCGCGGCGTTTTCTCTTGGCTGGCACGGACACGTCCTCTCTAAGCGAAGGCAAAAAAACAGAGTGACGGAACCAACCTATTCTTCGTCCTGGAGGTCGATTTGTCGAGCCGTAGAATCAAGAGGCGATACAAAATGTTCGTTTAAGAATATTTGCGGATTTTCAACGGATTGACGTGAAACAATCAGAAACCGAGCCCTTCTCCATCCAGAACGCCGGTGTTTACCGTACCGTCTTTAATCTTGAACATCGTCGGATATTCACGGGCCAGTTTTTTGTTCCCCGCCGGACAGAATTGTCGTCCGTTCCCCTCAATGGCAGCGATCCCCGGAATACGAGCCGCCAGTGACGCTGAATGCAGGAAGGAGTAACCGGGACAAGTCAGATCCTGTACGCAGAGGAACATGCCATACTTCTGCGCGGCGGCAGCCATCAGCAAGGATTCGGTCTGACCTTTACAGGCCTTCAACGCGACACCGGAATACCCTTGTTCGCGGGCGAGCAGCAAGGCTTCGTAATCAACCAGTGATTCATCGATCACGATCGGTTTGATCTTCGCCGCTTCGTGCATTTT
>JAGQQC010000128.1 GCA_020426395.1 Planctomycetaceae bacterium | reverse complement strand
GTCCACACACCGGTCTTGGTTTAACGGACCGTAGTTCAGTCACCATCATCGCGCCGAGTGGAATGCAGGCCGACGCTTGGGCTTCGGCAGTGAGTGTGCTCGGGCCAAAGCGTGGACTGGAGAAAATCAATCAACATGCCAAACTGGATGGATTTATTATTACAGAAGATACCACGGTTTCTTCAAACGGCTGGGAGAAATATCTCCATTCGAATTTGAAGAAGTCCGTTTCCCGCAACGTCTCTCAACAACAAGGAACAAAACCATGACCGACGACGTGAACGATCCATTGGAAGAAGAAGTACTTGGTGAAATCGAAGTGAATGTCGAACCACGTATCGACAAGCTTGATGAATTGGGAGTGACTGTCGAAGAACTCTCCGACGCGATTGAAGCGGCACTCGATCAGGAAGAGCGGATGCTCGATAACATGGAGAATCCAGACGACATTTGCCCTATCGAAGAGATCCCTGTGGAGCTGAATGGCAAAACTTATAAGTTGGAAGAGGTGGCGATTATTGAAGTAAGTGGTGATCTGGAGGTGTTGTTTTGAGGGGCGAGATTGAGGGCCTGATCTCTCTCTGAGGCTGGCTTTCTGTGAAAAAGGGAGGTACGCTGAATAAGTTCTCCTGATTTTTCGATCAGTCCATTTCGGAGACTTCTCCATGAACATTCGGGCCATCTGCTATTTGTCGTTGATGTTTATCGTGCCAGCTTCTCTATGGGCACACCCTGGTGGAATTGATTCCCGGGGTGGGCACATCAATCGCAAGACAGGGGAATATCATTATCATTCCGGAGGTGGTTCTTCGAGTGGTTCATCGCGTAGCGCCATTACTCCCCTGCTTGACGCTCCCTCCAATCCCTCGATAAACCGAGTTCCCTCAAATAACGTGCGGGGAACGATTCGTTCTAATCAATTGTCTAAAACGGATTCCAAAACCGATATCGCGAGCAAGCGATTGCGATTGGCGAAAAGCCAACTGGCAGCAGGGATCGAAAATCTGAACTCGATCGCAGAGAATCATCCTACGGAAGAAGCCGGAAAGGAAGCGGCTCAGCTTTGCCAGAAATTGGAAATGGAATTCGCTGCAATCAATGCCGTTTTAGACGGAAAAGAAAAACCTGAAATAGCGGAAGATCAGGAAGAACAATAAACCAGGGTTATCCTATCCCAATTCGTGAATAGGTTGCGCGTCCCCTTCGACCAGTGGGGTGGGGCGACCGGAATTGTTGATCCAGTGTGAGTGTGGATCGATGCCCAGTTTGGTGAAGACTGTGGCGGCGAGATCTCCCGGGCCAAGACGACCTTCCAGAATATCGCCACCACGACGATCGGTCTGGCCGATCACTTGTCCGCCCGGAACACCAGCCCCCGCCACGAGCATCGACATCGTGGGAGTCCAGTGCCCGCGGCCTGCTTGTTTATTGATGACGGGGGTTCGGCCAAATTCTCCCAGCACCATGACGAGCGTCGTGTCGAGCAGACCTCGTTCTTCCAGATCGGTGAGAAGATTGGTAACTCCGTGATCAAGGATGGGAAGCATCGGCTTAAGCCCTTTTTCGATACCGCCCCAGCGTACGTCGTCACCATGATGATCCCAGTGTCCCCACGCGTCGCTCATGGTGACCCAGGTCACACCCGCTTCCACCAGTCGGCGTGCGAGTAACGATTTTGTACCAAAGGAATCTGAACCATATCGCTGGCGGACATCTTCCGGTTCTTTGTTAATATCAAATGCGTCCGCAACCTTGCCGCTGGCGACCATCTGATACGCTTCCTGCACGTAGCGATCATGGAAAGCGAGACTGGTGGAACTTTCAGTCTGTTTGCGGAAGCGATCCAGTTCTGCTCTGAGTTGATGCCGATCCTGGAGCCGGGGAATTTGAACGCCGTTGGGCATGTCGAATTTTCCTTTCGACTTCATGCCATCGAGAGGTTCGTATTCGTAGCCCAATTCCCCCGCACCATAAACATCTGCATTCAGACTATCGGCAAGGGCGACGTAAGGGGGCATGCCGGTGACATTCGCGCCACGGAACTTTGCCGTGACAGAGCCCATCGAAGGATACCCGCCGCCATCGATCCCTTTATTGGTGCGTTGTGATTTCGGATTTGCAGCTTGAAAAGTGACGGGAGTGTGATTGCTGGCAGAGGCATCCATCGAGCGGATGAGCGTGAACTTATCCATCATCGCCGCTTGTTTGGGGAGATGTTCGCAGATCTCGATTCCAGGAACTGAAGTCTTAATTGGGGAGAACGGTCCCCGGATTTCTTTCGGGGCGTTCGGTTTCAGATCCCACATATCCAGTTGGCTGGGACCACCAGAAAGCCAGATAAAGATGACCGACTTCGCCTGCGGAGTTCGGGTGATCAAGTTTGCCGTTTCAGCAGCCTGTAGGGCTTGTTGCTGCATCAGGGAGGCGGCGGAAACTCCCGCCAGTCCCCCTAAGCCGGTTTGCAGGAACCAGCGTCGATTCCCCACCATCACAAGATTGTTAGAGCGCGGACCAAACTGGGAAAGCAGGCCACTGCTACTGTGATGTTGTTGATGAGACATCGGTCGGGTCATGGGATTTTGTCCAATCGTTAGCTTTCGGCACCTGTATACAGGACATCCATCACTTTACCATCATTTAGTGGCAAGGGACGGTTCAGCCGATCCGGTACCATCTGGTGAGGATCCACACCGAGCGCAGTGTAAATGGTCGCCCCCATGTCACTCGGGCTGTAGGGTCGAGTGTTGGGATAAGCGCCAATTTTATCTGTTTCACCAATGATCTGACCTCCCTGCACTCCTGCTCCGGCAAAGAGTGTCGAGTAAGCATAAGCCCAGTGATGTCGTCCTGGAACTGGCGACTGGGGCAGGGGAGAGATTTGCGGAGTCCGACCAAATTCGCCGGCACAGATCACTAAGGTTTGATCAAGCAGACCACGCTCTTTCAAATCGAGCAGGAAGGCAGCAATCCCCTGGTCCAGCGGTGGGAGCATATTTTTCAAACGGGGGAAGTGATCGGTATGGGTGTCCCAGGTTTGAATCCGCCCCATGTTGCATTGAATAACGGGCATTTCGAGTTCAACGAGCCGCCGTGCTAGTAACAAGCTTTGACCATACAGATGGCGACCATAACGCTCGCGTACTTCAGCCGGTTCGGCATTAATATCCAGCGCCGTTCGCAACGTTGGCGAAGTCAGCATTGAGAATGCCATTTCCTCTTGTAATGAGTACTGCTTCCCTTTTGTCGATTCTGTGATCGCTTTCTGTTGGCGATCCATATCCTGTAAAAGTTTCCGGCGGTCATTCAGGCGTTCGATATTCAGGCCGTTATGCAGTTCGAGCCCCCGGATTTTGTAATCCGCGGAATTCGGATCATCTTTCATCACGAAGGGGTCGTACTTCGGTCCCAGAAAACCGGCATGTTGTCCAGGCCAGACGAGAACCCCTTCCACCAGATCGTTCGGTAAGGTGACCTGACTGGGAAGATTGTCGGTACGAGGTTGCAGATAAGAAAGCGCCGAACCATAAGAAGGCCAGTCGTCCCGGTTCAACGATTTATCCTGATTCGAATCGCCTCGGAAAGGCTGGATAGAGCCAGTCAGAAAATGATGTGTTCCCGAGAGGTGACGGTTATCTTTGTGGGACATCGACCGAACAATCGAAAACAGATCAGCATGTTGCGCGAGCTGCGGCATGCGATCAGAAAACTGATAACCCGGCACCGCCGTGGCGATCGTGCCAAATTCCCCTTTGGTTTCCGAGGCCAGTGGTTTGGGGTCGAAAGTGTCGAGATGACTTCCTCCTCCACCCAGAAAAATTAAGACAACCGACTTGGCACGAGGACGCGCGCCTGCCGGAGCGGCACTGACTTGCTTCTCAAGTAATCCGGAAAGTCCTAATCCGAAATAGGAAGAACAACCAACCTGAAGGATCTCACGGCGGGTAAACATAGACTTAACCTGTGGTTTTTTAGGGAGGAAGTTGCGAGGCAGGGTGCTTAAGTCGGTAAGAATAATCGAGGCGGGAACATATCAATGATAACTTGTGCGATCGGAATCAACAATTGAGAACTGAAGTTTTTGTCTATCTGTTCAGGTAAAACCTCAAGAAATGAATGGAGTATTTTCTGCTAGAAAGGGTTATGCTGGCTTCTGCCATCCCAATGAACCGATTTGCTGGAACGAGGATTTTTGAGGTGAGTGGAGAAGATCTTTATCTGAAGAGAGGAACCGAAATCCTCGGCCCCTACACCTGGAATGAACTCAACGAGTTAGCACAAGCCGGGAAACTGAGTGCCCGGGAGCTGGTCGGTGATTCGGCGGAAGGCGAATTTCAGTACAAAAGCATGCAGCGGGATCTGTTTCTGGATTATGTCGAAAGCTCTTCAGAGAAATTGATTTCACCCCCTGTTGCCATTCGAGTCGTAGGTTCCCTCTTCCTGTTCTCGGTTCTGGCCGTCACGCTGACTGCGGGAGTAAAGTGGTCCGCCATCAAGTATCCCAGTGCCGAGGAACGGGAACAGCGCGCGGGGGTATCAGCAGATAATCGTCTCGCATATACACTGGAACGTGGTTTCTGGGGGATACTCTTCTGGGCCACCGTCCCCGCTCTGCCAGGAGCGTTCTTCTTCAGTCGTGGCAGACGATATTACATGGCGCTGAGTGGAACAATTCTGGCTCTACTGCCAGGCTTATATTTAACCTTGATTTCAATGTTGTTTTCAGCAAGTGAGGTTCTTCTGTGGACGAGTGTCTGTTTTGTTCTCAATGTCGTCTTGATGGTTTTTTTAATTCGAAATCGAGCTTGCTTTTCGTAAATAAGCTTCAATGGAACGGCGTAGAAGAGTGTGCGTGATGTCTATATTAAAAAGAAGGGAAAAGTCCGCGGGCCTTACAGCTGGGAAGAGTTGAAGGAGTTTGTCGATGCCGGGAAACTGCGTGAACGGGAACTCATCAGTGATTCACCTCGCGGGCCGTTTCGAGAACGAAATATGCGGAACGCGATTTCCATTGAGTTGGTGGAGCGGAAGAAAATTGAAATTGGTCAACCGCAATTGCTCATCCGCTTTGCCGGGATGGCTCTGATGATTATCAACTTGATTGCCATGGTGACCACGGGAGTGGGCTGGGGAATGAGGTATTTGCCTGGTGGTCTGATGGAAGACCCACCTCAAGGAATGTCGGCCGATAATCGGCTGGGGGCGCATCTGTTAGAAGCGTTGATGGTCATCTTCTTCTTTTGGTCAATAATCACCTTGCCGGGGCACCTGCTTTTGTTTTTAGTCCGTGGTTTCTGGCTTGCCTGGGCATGTCTGTTTTTCTACCTGCTGACGACCTTAATTTTAGTGATCCCTTTTTCCCCCATGTTGTTACTGACGGGACTGGTTTGTATTCTGTTGATATACATCACGATTCATCGGCGCCTGTTCAAACCTTTGTGGAAGAGAAGCCCGTAATCAAGTTTTTAAAAACCCTTCTGATTTCTGAGATGATGCAATGAAACAGATGTCTGCTGTTCTATTTTTACTCGCGGTCATCTTTTCTTTGACGGCGAACTTAACTGTCTCGCATGCGGATGATTTAGGTGTCGAACATGTAACTGAATCGCATGTGATGATCCCCATGCGCGATGGCGTGAAGCTTTCCGCGTATCTTTATATTCCGGATGGGGAAGGTCCCTGGCCCGTTTTAATGGAGCAGCGTTATGCGAGCTTTACCGCGAAGAGTACTCGGCAGTCGATGGCACAAATGGCGGCGGCCGGATACGTCGTAGCGGGAGTGAACTTTCGGGGAACTCAACAATCTGAAGGGCGATACGTCGGTTATCGCGCATTGGGTTGGGGAGAACAACAGGATGGTTACGACATCGTCGAATGGTTGGCGGTGCAACCCTGGTCGAACGGAAAGATCGGTACGTTCGGAAGTTCCCAGGCAGGCTTTGCTCAGAATTTTCTGGCTGTTACGCAACCACCGCATCTGGTGTGTCAGTACATGATCGATACAGGGCTCAGTCTTTATCATGAAGGGTACCGCATCGGTGGGGTGACTAAACCAAATCGATTCAAGAATATGGCAACTGCATGTCGCGTTCCTGAGCATAATCATGACTTAATGCTCGAATGGTATCAGCACCCGACCTACGACGAATACTGGCAAGATGAAGATTGCACCCGGCATTTCGATAAAATGAATGTCCCCTGCTTTACGGTGGGTAGTTGGTTTGATTTCATGTGTGTTGGTTCCGTCAACAGTTATATCGGGCGGCAACATAACGGAGGACCGAATTCGCGGGGCGCGCAACATTTGCTGGTCGGCCCCTGGTTACATGGTCGTTTTAATAAAACAAACAAATACCGTGACGTAAATTATCCGCAGAATGCTAACTTCGATATCATGCAACATATGTTGAAGTGGTTCGATTATCATCTGAAAGGAATCGAGAACGAAATCGCTGCTGCTCCGACCGTTTCCTATTATGTGATGGGAGCGTTTGACGAAGAGGACGCTCCCGGTAATGTCTGGCGAACAGCTGAGGATTGGCCGATCAAAACGCAAGCGACCGACTATTATCTGCAACCGGAGGCAGGGCTCGCATTGACGGTAGTTGATCAAGCCGATTCTTCTTCAAGTATTAAAGCGGATCCGTTTCATCCGGCCTCCATTCCGGGGACGTCGTTTCCGGGCGCGCAGGATGCTCGTCCGTTTGAAGAACAATCCGAAGTATTAACATTCACCACAGATGTTTTGGAAGAACCAGTGGAATGGACGGGGAATGTGGAGACGGAACTGTTTGTCTCTTCTGACGCACCCGATACCGATTTCATCGTCAGAGTTTCCGATGTGTATCCCGATGGTCGATCAATCTTGCTGATCGATATGGTTCGTCGAGCCCGGTTTCGGGACGGGTTTGAAGCAGAGAAACTGATGACACCGGGAGAAGTCTACAAGCTGAAATTTAACATCGGTTGGCTAAGTCAAATCTTCAACAAAGGACATCGTATCCGCGTGACCGTCGCCAGCACGGGAGCCCCTTTTTATGAACCGAACCCGAATACGGGGGAACCATTAACGATTGAAACACCCGAGAAACAGTTCGTCGCTACGAACCGGATTTATCACAATAAATTGCATGCTTCAAAAGTGATTGCCCCGGTGCCGATAGAGTCACCACAACGATAGATTGATTTTGTCGCTTGGGCTTGGTTGCAATAAACTCACTCGGACGGTTTGAGGACGTTTTTGTCTGTAGATTCCGGTTCCTGGGAGATTATTTTACGGGCTTCGCGGACTTTGATCATATCCTGCTTCCGTTTCTCAGTCGCTGTTTTGTGTCCTTCTGCGTCTCCTAAACTGTCGAGAGCCGTGTAGAGTTTCTCGTAAGCAATGACGAGGTCATTTTCGTAGAGCTCGTTTTTCGGATCGGATAGTAATGTTTTGGTGCAGATGTCAACCTCTTGTTGATAGTACTCGTGCGCCTGCTTGAAGTCTTGCAGCTCGATATAAAGATTCCCCATCCGTTCGCAAGCGAGTGAAAAACCGACTTGATAACTCAGGTTTTCTGGATCCTGTTGGTAATAGTTATTGCGAAGTTGGTAGAGCTCTTCATACAGAGGTTTTGCCTTGTTGAATTGATTCTGATCAAACCAGCCGTCACCTTGAACAGTCAAGGCCATCACGATCTGGTTGATAATGTACACATTGTCGGGGAATTCTTTGAGTAACTCTTTACCTAATGTTTTTTGCTCTTCCGCGATTTCAATCGCATCCATGAATTTTCCGCGTAACGCGGCTGAATCTGCCATGAGGCCAATTGCATTGATTAGAGCGAAACGATACTTGGCCTCCTCAGGATGAGCTTCCACTAGTTCCCGCAACAACTTCTCATTTCTGAAAAGTGATTTCTGGGCGACAGATAAGGATTTTTTTTCCAGATAGTAGTCAGCCAGTTTCTCATTCGACAGCGCAAGCTCGTAACGAAGGTTATCATTCGTTGGGTCAGTGCTTAACATGTCTTCGAAAATTTCAACCGACCGTTCAAAATAGTAAGAAGCCGATTGAGAATTTGTCGATTTGTGCTTTCCAAGTTGTTGAATCACAATTCCCATATTGCGCATTGCGGTAGCCGTATCCTCATCCACATCGCTTTGCTCCAAAAATTCTCGGGGAAGCTGTTCCAGGTCGTCAATTGCCTGTTGCAGGAGTTCAACTCGAATATCCCGGGCGGCCGGAATCGGTTCCAGTTTTTTGTCGATGTTATAGATGACCCGGTCGAGCGTTTTCATCACTGTTGTCGCTCCGTTTCGGGCGGCGGCGGCCCGCGATTGTGCCAGTAAGCCGAAGTAAATCGAAACGCCGGAACCGATCACCATGCTGAGCATGATCAACGCGACCAGACCGGTCGTCAGGGGATTACGCTGGCACCAGCGTCCGAACCGTTTGATTCTGCCGATCGGTCTAGCTTGAATCGGATGCCCGGCGATAAACCTTTTAAGTTCTTCCGCCAGTTCCTCCGCGGACGGATACCGTTGTTGCCGATTCTTTTCGAGACATTTCAGACAGATCGTCTCCAGATCGGCCGGTATCTTCGAGTTGAACTGTCGCGGAGTAATCGGTTCCTCATCCAGAACCTGTCGCAATGTCGTCATCGGGTTTGGTGATTGGAACGGAGGACGACCGCAGAGCAGGGCGTAGAGAATGGCCCCGATCGAATAGATGTCTGCCGTTTCGACAATCTCGCTCGCAATGCCACTGGCCTGTTCGGGGGGCATGTAACTGGGGGTACCGAGAATCTGCCCTGTAACTGTCAGGTTACTTCCATCTTCAATTCGTTTGGCGAGACCAAAGTCGGTAATACGGGGTTCGTTGTTCTTGTCGAGCAAAACGTTTCCCGGTTTAAGGTCACGATGAATTACTCGTTTTGAATGCGCATACGCCATCGCCTCACTGATTTTGAGGACGAGAACGGCGACTTCTTTAGGTGTCAGGTTTTGTGAAACGACTGCAGAGCTTAAGCTCCCTCCTTCGACCAGACCCATCGAGAAAAAGTGCCGGCCATCTTGTTCTCCCACATCAAAAATCGGGACAATTCCGGGGTGGTCCAGTTGAGCGGCGGCTTCTGCTTCCAGTTGAAAACGCTGAATTTCGGACTGATTCGCAAATTCCCCCTGGGAAATCATTTTAAGAGCGACGAGCCGATTCAGGTTCCGATGATACGCTTTATAGACGACCCCCATCCCCCCGCGGGCAATCTCGGAGATGATGATATAATCTCCGAATTCTTGTAAGTGATCCTGTTCCTCGATCCATTGCCGAGTCAGACTATCTGAACGGGCTTGAGAAGATTCCTTTCCCACCAGCCCGGAATCAAACTCGCCCCCTCTGGGAATTTGTACGGTCTCATCAGCCTGGCCACCCTCTTTCATAAAGAGGGTATCATCTTGTGTCTGAGAACGTTGATTGATAAACAGGGTTTCCAGTTCCGATTTTATTTCCTCGAAACGGGGTGTGTATTCTTCAAGTTTGGGGGTTTCGCCAAGTTGTACACGAAGATCAATTTCCAGCGCAACTAGCTCGCGAATGAGCTGATTCCGTTCATTCCCAGTCACACCATCCAGAAATTCTTCAATAGTCGGACGATGATCATCACTCCAGGCGGTTTCGAATTCATCGCAACGAATGTCGACTCGCTGGGCAGTGGGGAACTCTTCAGGATTGTTCATGGGTGAAGTCATACATTGATCTCGGATGACCAGATGTCACGAATCAGATTCAGTTTTCGTTCGACACTTCGGAGAGAAATTCCCAGTTCCTCGGCAATCTCTTCGTTTGTATAACCTTGCAGTCTCAAGGTGGCGATTGAGCGTTGAGTGTCATCGCGAAGTTTCCCCAGCATCAGTTGATGCTCTTCTTCCAAAGTCACCAGGAATTCGGGAGAAGGATCTTCATCCATGAACATCTCAAATCCTGCGGGGGAGCCATCATCTCCTTTACGAACGGAAGTCAGGATCGATTCACCCCGGACTTCCCCTCCACCTCTTTTTTGAGTATTTCGTTTTCGAACCTGGTCGACGATTTTATTGCTGGTGATGGCAATTAATAGCCGCCATAAATCATCCCGGTTTTTCAACTGCTCGAATCGCCCCGCTTCCGCCCCCCGGTACAGACTATCGAAGGCACTGAGAGCGATGTCCTCTTCATCAGCTTCGCGCTTCGGCATGTCGCGCATCTTCCACCCTGCCGTTTTAACCAGCTTGTTGAAGTATCGCTCCCACAAGTTCCGTAATGCTTCCTGATCTCCCTGTTTGACATCTTTGATCCAGAGAGTGACGGATTTCTCAACCTGCTCGTCCACGACAGCCCCTTATACATTGGTGAAGCACATACAATGGTGAAGAACCGATCTGTATCGGTCAGAAATGGCACACCACAGTATAAAACGGACTGTTGGGGAATTCACCCTACAAGGGCTCGATTGAGAACTTTTCCATAGGGGAGAACAGAATTCATGTTCTTTTGGGTGGGAGAGGGTAACCCGGACAATCACGTTAGTGTTGTTTGGGTGCCGAAGGCACAAGCGGGTGATATAAATTCTC
>JAGQQC010000127.1 GCA_020426395.1 Planctomycetaceae bacterium | reverse complement strand
TATTCTGTATTCCTCGGTTCACTACCCGGCGAATTACGGTTTCATTCCGCAAACATTAGCGGAAGACGATGACCCGCTGGACGTACTCGTCCTTTGCCAGGAACCGGTCGATCCGCTGACCATCCTGCAGGCACGTGCAATCGGCCTGATGACGATGATCGACAGCGGCAAGAAAGACCACAAAATTCTGGCCGTCGCCATTAACGATCCGTCATTCAACGAATTCGTACAGTCCAGTGATCTTCCCAAACATCGCCTGAATATGCTGAAGCGATTCTTTCAGGACTATAAAACCCTCGAAGGCAAAACGGTCGAAGTCGATGACTTTCAACCTGCTGAAGCCAGCTTCAGCGTGATTGAAAACGCCCTGCAGCGATATAGCGACCAACGTCGCCGCGGCTTCAATCCTTATCGACGACATCATTAAGTTAAGAATTATTAAGTTAAGAATTCACTCAGAACGTTGAGCTGGAGGGCTTCCCACTGGCGGTGAAATCGAGACAGAAACTGATCGTGCAGGAACCTGAGCCGTATTGGTATCCCGGTTTTTATCGGGAACTGAACGGGAAGCAGATCGAATTAATCCCCATTGACGATCCGGAATCGGTTTCACCTCGAATTCATCCGGAAGATCAGGTGATCCTCTGGTCTGTCCTGCATCAAAATCCAGGCGAACAAGTCCGGCAGATTCTCTCTCTACAAAATCGACACCCGAACTTGGCGGTGATCATTCTGGCTCCTGCCACAATGCATTCGCTGAAGTGGGTGTTCTATGAACTCCAGATGCTGGCTGTTCTGGACCCGCAGATCCCATTAATGAATGGAGTGAAACTTTGTCAGCGGTACTGGAAATCCCTCATTTCGTAGTAGACCCCGCTGGATTTCCCGATTCTCTGGCGGAAGCGGATTCCAGAGTGGGTCCGCGCTTGTGGTCACAGAGGAAGACTGTTAGAAGAAGGGCTCCACAGGGGATTTCTCTTGTGGATTTTGTTCACAGCATCTCTCCTGTATTCGCTCGTCTAAATTGAAACCAGAGGCCTGAAGGCAATCATGAGTGGTTCCGAGATTCAAAAACAAGTTCAACAGATTATCGATCCCGTTCTGGAGCGTTCGCTGGGTGACCTGAAAATGATCAAGCAGGTCCAGGTGGAAGGTAACAGAGCGACCATCGATGTCGAACTTCCCACCCATGCTTATCTCCAACGAGACGCGCTGGAAAAATTGATCGTTGAACAGGCTCGCTCCGCTGCTTCCGACATTGAAAACGTCGAAGTCAACTTCGCTATCGAAACTCGCGGCAAAAAAAGTGGAGCGAAAATTGGATTACGGGTCAAGAATGTCATCGCCGTAGGAAGTGGTAAAGGGGGCGTTGGGAAAAGCACCGTCGCCGCCTCACTGGCTTTTGGATTGAAACATCTGGGAGCCAAAGTCGGTTTGCTCGACGCAGATGTCTATGGCCCCAGCATTCCCCATATGGCAGGAGTCAAAGGACAACCGGCTGTTCTGGAATACACCACCTCGGAAGGACAACAAATCCATCGTATCGAACCTCTCGATGCGGACGGTTTGAAAGTAATGTCGATCGGGTTCATGATCGAAGAAGATCAAGCCGTGATCTGGCGAGGACCAATGCTGCACAAGATCCTCACGCAGTTCTTGCAGCAAACCGAGTGGGGAGAACTGGATTATCTGATCATTGATATGCCCCCAGGCACGGGGGATGTTTCACTGACGTTGTCACAAATGCTGGGACTCGCCGGTGCTGTCGTCGTCTGCACTCCTCAGCAAGTCGCCCTGCTCGACGCCGTGAAAGCCATCAGCATGTTCAACCAGGTGAAGATACCTGTCCTCGGGATGGTGGAAAATATGAGCGGAGAGATCTTCGGTCAGGGGGGCGTTGCCAAGCGCGCGGCTGAGTTGAAGGTTCCGTTTCTGGGTGAAATCCCGATTGATGCCAGCGTTCGCATCAAAGGGGATGCAGGAGGAATCGGCTCCCTCTACGCTGACGATTCTCCTGTCCGGGAAAGCCTGTTGAAAATCGTAGAGAATGTCGCCCTGGAAGTTGTCCGCAATTTGCAAGACGAACCCGAGATGCCTCAACTGGAGATTCTTTAAGAGAATTTCCCTCGGCCCAGTCAACGACTGACTGGTTGGTTCTGCCCCCAACAATGACTAGAATAGTAATGAAGCCTTCTGCTGACTGTTTTACAGGAGGTTAAATGAGTTTCCGCATTTTGAGGTAACTGGTGTCGACCGTCACATTGGAAGAAATTTACGAGGACTTTGAAGATCTTCCCGATTGGGAAGCGCGGTGTGATTACCTGATTGACCTCGGATTCGAATTGCCTGAATTTCCCTCCGCACACAAAACGGAAGCGAATCGGGTTCATGGTTGTCAGTCAATGGTTTGGCTTACAGCGGAGCTGGATCAAGACCACAATCCCCCGGTGCTGGAAATTCAAGCTGACAGCGATGCGATGATTGTCAAAGGTTTGATCGCGGTGATCCTGGCGATCTACTCCGGTCGTCCGCTTGAGGATGTGGTTAATACAGACGTCGAAGAGATTTTCGCCAAGCTCGGTTTAACCCGGCACCTCAGCCCCGCCCGGCGAAATGGTCTGTTCGGCATGGTCAAAAGGATTCGACAACTGGCCATTGAAAAAATGAGTCAGACTTAATCCCCCGAACCCGTTCTGGAGAGTTCTCCTCTACCAAGAGAAACCCTCTCCTTGACCTCTGAATGAATTCACTCGTTTTCTGATCAAACATCATCATTCCGATGAGAGTAATGAGCCCTACTATGGCGACTGCATGGAATATCAACCAGGTCCGTGAAGACTTTCCGATCCTCTCCCAGAAATTGGAGAATGGGTCGCCCGTTGTCTTCCTGGACAGCGCCGCCTCCGCACAAAAACCAACTGCCGTCTACCAAAAAGAGCAGGAAATATATACGACCCACTACGCCAATGCGTATCGAGGTGTCTATGAATTTGGCGCGCAGATCGATGAAGAACTGGAAGCCTCCCGGGAAACGGTCCGTGAATTTCTGAATGCCGCCTCAACGAATGAAATCATTTTCACCTCCGGCACGACGATGTCCCTCAACATGGTCGCCCAGGCGTGGGGCCGCAAGTTCCTGAAAAAGGGGGACGAAATTCTGCTCACGGAAATGGAGCACCATGCCAACATCGTGCCCTGGCAACTGGTCGCAGCAGAAACCGGAGCCAAGCTCCAATATCTTCCTATCACTGACGAAGGCTTGCTTGATCTCGATCGTTTATCGGAACTTTTGAACGAACGGACAAAGGTACTCTCCGTAACAGCCATGTCGAATATGTTGGGGACGATTAACCCCCTGGAAGTTCTCTCCAAAGCAGCGAAATCTGTAGGAGCGAAATTCGTCGTCGATGCCGCCCAATTTGTTCCGCACGGTCCAATTGACGTGCAGGCACTCGAGATTGATTTCCTCGCTTTCTCCGGGCACAAAATTTTCGGTGCCACCGGAATCGGTATTCTGTATGGTCGCGAAGCGCTGCTGGAAGAAATGCCCCCCTTCCTGGGAGGCGGGCATATGATCAGCGAAGTCCATCGTGATTATTCCACCTGGGCGGAACTTCCGGCGAAATTTGAGGCGGGTACAATTCCCATTGCCGAAGCGATTTCCCTCGGAACAGCCCTCAACTACGTAAATCATCTGGGCTGGGAAATTCTGCATCACCATGAACAGACTCTGGCCGCCTACGCCTGGGAACAATTACAGACCGTGCCCGGCGTTAAGATTTATGGTCCCGGGTTGGAAGAACGGGGAGCGATCTTCAGCTTCACGATGGAAGGGGCTCACCCGGAAGACATCGCACAACTGCTCAACCGCAAAGGGGTCTTCGTTCGTCATGGACATCACTGTACGATGCTGTTGCACGAGCGGTTGGGAATTAGTGCCTCTGTCCGCGCCAGTTTTGCGATGTACAATACACTCGAGGAGGTCGATGCGCTCATCGCCGCCCTGCATTTCACTCGCGAGAAATTGCGATTGAATCGATAACTTCCTCCCGAATCAAAATTATATCAGACGCCAGATAAGGACCACCTCATGGGGACTGCGGATAAAGAAACGCTTTCATCGTCACCCCGTTTCAGCCAGCGTCGCTATTGGTCGCAGGATCAAGCCATCAGTTACCTGATGCAGCAAGGCATCGAGAACCCCGATTGTCTTTCTCTTGCTGCCGGTTTTGTCGATTTTGAAACCTTGCCGGTTGAATTAAGCCACAAAGCTTCAGCCGATCTGCTGGCAAATCCGGACGAAGCCCGCAAGTACCTGCAGTACGGCACCACCGCCGGTTCAGATCGTTTGCGGAATCAGTTATTGGAACATCTGGCGCGAATGGAAGAGACGAGCGTCGAGGATCTTGGCATCGACCGGGATCAGCTTGTCTTAACTACCGGTTCGCAACAATTGTTGTGCATTCTGGCCGATGTCTTGTTTGACCCGGGGGATATCTGTCTGGTTGCGGCTCCGACGTACTTCGTCTTTCTGGGCGTTCTCGCCGGCGTGGGTGCGGAAGTCATCAGCATTGAGGGAGACGAAAACGGAATCAAGGTGGAAGCTCTTCAATCAGAATTGGAGCGACTCAAACAGGCAGGCAAACTTCCGCGCGTTAAGATGTTGTACCTCGTCAGTTATTACGAGAATCCAACTGGGGTCTCGATTGCTGCGGAACGTCGCCAGCCAATCGTGGATCTCGTCGAACAGTATTCGACCGATCATCAGATTGTATTATTAGAAGACGCCGCTTACCGGGAACTTCGTTACGATGGCCCCGAGCTTCCCAGTCTGTGGAGCTGTGATCCCTCCCGTTCTCAGGTTGTTTTAGCACAAACATTCTCGAAAAGTTTCGCCCCCGGATTCCGTACCGGGTTTGGAGTTCTGCCCAAATCACTCGTGCAACCAGTGATTGACCGCAAAGGGAATGAGGATTTCGGTTCGTCACATTTCAATCAGAACCTGATTGCCACCATCCTCGAAAAGGATTGGTATTCCAATCATGTCACCGAGGTTTGTGACAACTATCGCCGCAAGCGAGACGCGATGTTAGCCGCTCTGGAAGAGGAAATCGCCGACATGCAAGACCAGGTCAGTTGGTTTACTCCGCACGGCGGGTTGTATGTCTGGCTGACAGTTCCGCCGGAAATCGAAACGGGATTCGAGTCCGAGCTATTTAAGTATGCGACCGAAGTGGAAAAAGTGATGTATGTCCCCGGCCAGCTCTGTTATCCCCAGGCGGACCAGAAGAATCAGATGCGGCTCAGTTTTGGGGTACTGAACCCGGACCTCCTGCGGGAAGGAATCGCCCGTCTGGCAAGATCGATCCGACATTTCCTGAAATAAAACCCACTCCTAACCTCTGAATCTAACACGATTTACCCCAATAAAATCAGGCTGGAAGGGGTAATTCCCCGGTTCGGATTGAATCGTTTACAGAAAGTGTATCGATTCTTCCGATAACTACGAGGAATGATTATCCCTTCATTTCCAAGGAAGCCTGGTTCAGCACGATGGATTCAACCGCCCCAGAATTACCTATTCTCGGACAGTCCGGGGAATCTCCCTGCGAGTCCTGTCATGGTGGTTGCTGTCGGACATTTGTCATTCCGCTGACTGGAGCAGACATCTGGAAGCTGGAGCGGGACCTGAAGTTAAGCTTCTGGGAATTTGCCTGCCGCTGGGAAGATCCAGAGGGCACCATCGCCCAGAAATATGCCCCACATTTTTATTTTCAGGATGAACCTGAAACCCCGTTCGTGGTCGGTCTGATTCAGGCTCAAAGTACCTTCATGCCTCGGACCACGAAATGCCGGTTTCTTATGGAAGGGGCTCCCGATCAGGAACAGCCGCTGGGAGTCAGCCGTTGCGGTATTTATCCTACCCGACCTTCCGCCTGCCGCGTCTTTCCGACTCGGTTTGATACTACTGGCGACGTCATCGAGATCGTCCAGGTTCCCCATAAGCTGATGGAAGATGAGAACCCGATCTACAATCTTTGTCCTCGCCCCTGGGAAGTTTCCGACTTTGATCCCGTGACAGCGATGGAACACCTCACCACCGCCGCATACGAAATGCGTTTTTTCCAGAAGATTTCACAGTTGTGGAATCGTAAACCTGGACCGTGGAATATCTTTCCGGACTTCTTGAAAATTGTCTACTCGGAACGCGTCATGCATGGTGATAAAGTTCTGGACGAAGAACTGTTCCCCAAAATCATCAAATTTCCCCAAGCCCCTCCGTCAAAAGAAGAGAGCGAAAAACGGGTCGCTTAATTCTTCTCTCTTCTACGGGTCCAAGCTTTCAAGTTGAACATTCAGCAGGTAAACGCTGTAGATTTTGTTCTGATAAATTGGCTTTTGGGGTAATACGCTGGAGTTATGCAGTACCCAGTAGTTTGCGTTCGTTTTCGCTTTTACCTCAGCGATCATCTCCACAGGAATTTGCCGGGGCCACTTTTCTACTTCCCCCGCGGAAGCCTGTGAGATTTTGTCCCACCATGCCTGCTGTTCTTGATAGCGATCGTACCAGGTGAGCAAACTGGGAGCATCCTGCGGCATATTCTTGAAGGCGAAATATTCACTCCGTCCCGTATACCAAGTGAACGCCCAAGTATGCCTGGGAGTCACAAACAAAGTCTCTTCGGGCGTATTGGTGCGAATCCACTCACAAACATCGAGCCACCCCTGTTTGCGCTGAGGATTCATTCGGCTCGGATTGTATCCGTCTTTGAAATAAGGAAAGAGGAGCGTCGCCAGAAATATGGAAAGATTGACGACATCCTGCAATCGACGAGGAAACGGAAAATCTGAACTTGCCGATTTTGTGTAGCGATCTAATAAACACCGTGTAAGCGAGACTCCCACTCCGACGGGGATGAAAATATCCATTAAACGGAAGAAGTAAAATTTCAATAACCCCGTACGCAGACCAGACCACCACATTTCCTCAGCCGTTCCCAAACGAAATCCAATGAGCAGCCCCACTAATGCCAGCAGCAACGTAACCAGAATAAACCGAGTGAATAATGCTTCCACCCGCAACCGGGGAACGGTCAGCCTCAAGCCCAACCACGCAAGAATGAGTGCGGCGTAATACAACCAGGCGAACTGTGGGAATTGCATCGGATCAAGATGGTGACCCAATCGGAAATAAACCTGCAAATAATCCGCCCGGGGATCTCCTCCACCGATTAATAAGAGGGCCGGTATCAAGCCAGGAGCGGCGAAGAGAAGCATTAAGCCCGTCGCGACGAGAATTCTTTTCCACGGCAATGAATTGAGCCCGCGAAAGTAGCCCCACATGGCTGCTCCAGCAAGCGCGATGATTCCCCAGCCTCCTACCACCGGATGAAAGGCAACGGCGAGTCCGGCATGCACGCCACAGCGGCAAAATTCCTGTCGCAGTAAATGCCCGAGTGCAAAGAGCAGAAACCCATACGCAACGACTTTGGATTCAATTCCGCCAATGACCCATTCGCCTGAGAAATTTCCAATTACACTGACGGTCAGAAATATCCAGGACGCTAATAACGGCCCCCAGCGGTTTATGAATAGGGGTCGCAAACAAAAACACCAACCAACTGCCAGTAACAGATAAGCAATTAACCTGCCGATAACCGCGGCTGCCTGGAAGGAGCAACACTCCGTGAGCACCCCAAAGGTTTGGTAAAAAACGAGGTGGGCATTCGCCGATTCGAGAAAGAGATCCCCTTCACACCACTCAGGGTTCCAGTAATGGTACGCCTTCGTCAAATAGTGGGGTTCGTTCACCGCGGGTACGGGAGCTTGCGTGAATGAATAACCGAGAAAACTGATCCAGATCAAAATGACCTGAATCAAATCCATGCAACCCGCTTCAATCCGTTTGGAGCGGGATGGTAAAGGTCGAAGTTGAGATGTTGCCGACATAGAGGGCTCACTTTCACTGCTCGACCTTAATACAGGGCCATTCGGTTCAGCGGCAACCGATTATGCTCTGGGTTTGCTAAACAAATAGAACACGGTGAATCAGAACAAGTCTAATTCTACTATTTCTTTTTGGCAGATTTTTTCTTGGCCGTTTTTTTAGCCGCTGTTTTCTTATTAGTCGTTTTTTTGCTCGCAGTTTTCTTGGGGGCGGCTTTGGCTTTCGGTTTTTTCTTGGCCGATTTGGCGGAGGTCGTTCCAGCCGAGGCCGTTTTCTTTTTGGTCTTGGACGATTTCTTTTTGCTTGAATCTTTCTTTGAAGACTCATCACCAAAAATACGATCCCAGTTCTTCCAGAATTCAGGAGTCGTGCCAGTCCGAACGATAGGGCCACTCATTGAGTAGTCTTCCTTTTTTTGATTTGTTTTGCCGTAGTGAGTGCGTCTATGAAACAGAGGGAACAGTTGCCTCAGCGAACGATTCCACCTGATGAAAAACGAATATTTCCAATCTCAATATCTACTTTATTCACTAAAGACGAGAATGCGAATAATCTAATCCGAATGTCGGAAAAGAGCCTGAGCCGTGGGCTGGAGGAGTTCGCAAATTGCTTGTGAAAATTGAGAATGCAGATTTTTGACGATACGCCGTCAAAGTCAAGGGACCGTCACTGGTTTCTCAACGCTGCCGACCGGTTTTTCCTTCTGAAAGCGAATTATGCCCCCCCGCTTGACCGTTTGCAGGTTTCTCTCTGCCTGAGGGATCACATTTTCTCAATCGAGACTGGATAACAGGAACCCTTCTCTCCTAAGATGGAGACTTGTTGGAAGATGTCCTGAAAACCCTCCGAAGTGTTCTATTGTCACGAAAAATACTTTTCCCGACCACCTGCTCAATCACGTAATTATGGATTTTGACCCATTTAATCAGGAACGTAAATTCAGAGAAATCTGGGAAGCCGTCCGTATTG
This sequence comes from Planctomycetaceae bacterium, assembly GCA_020426395.1. Classification (GTDB taxonomy): domain Bacteria; phylum Planctomycetota; class Planctomycetia; order Planctomycetales; family Planctomycetaceae; genus Polystyrenella. Next base: position 1,691 of record JAGQQC010000127.1, on the reverse strand, counting down.
AACGTTCGATTCCGTATACGCTGTTTACCTTCGGCGATTCGGAACTTCCGTATTACCTGGTAACCGGGGACAACCAACCGGGCACACTCGTGAAACTGGCCCGGGGAGAAGTAAAAATATCGCGTCCGAAGATTATCACTCCCTATTCCGCGCACCCAGAGTTTGAAAACTTCTTCCATTCCGATTTGGAAGAAGAATTCATCCAGTTTCTGATGGCGAGAACCGCCGCCTTTTCCAATCTGAAGCTGACGAATCAAATCGGCTCAGAAGAAATTGTGAGCGATCAGGTTGAAGAAGTGGTTGAGCGATTGAATCACAAACTCGACAAGGAAGAGGAAGACCGCATCGCAATCCTCAGTGCGCCCCCCGGGCTTTCGAATGTGGCGATCTTGAAATACACCGCGGAACGGGTCGTGGAGAGCGCTAGTGGAAACATTCGGGAACTGCGGGAAAAAGGTTTCCTACCCGAATAAAAAGAAACAGACCTGTCTCGTAAGCACGATGACAGGCCTGGTTCCTCAGCTTCCTCGTTCTCAACTGCGTTTCACGCTAAAAACGCGATTAGCATTTGGTGACTGAAGTGGAGGCATATTCTTCTTCGCAAGGTAAATGCGTTCTCAGATGAGAGGAAAGAGTGGACGGTTCGGCCTGCTGGTCGTAACCGGTAAGACGATCTTGCGACGGTCGCACGGGTTCGTAACTGCGAGATTTCAAAGGTTTGTACGTGGAAGCCAACAACCGTTGAACGGTCTCCCAAGATAACCAGCTCGAAGCCATCAGGAACAAGAGCGGCAGGACAGCGATTATGATCAGTGCGCAGTACGTTGATAACGAGTTAACCAACCCCACGTTATCTGCCAGAAGTCCAACGCCAAATGGCCCTGTTATTCCCCCCAAACAACAAGAGAGTTGGCAGGCGATTAGCGCCTGGGCTCCCTGATGTCGTGCCTGTTTCGCCGCTGTGGCAAATCCGAGCGGTACCAAAGGACCGCCGAAAAGACCTCCCAGGAAAACAAATACCTGCATCAGTGGATAATTCTGGATATGTAGCGAGAGCAAGAGTGTTACTCCCATCAGAATGGCTCCCCAGAAAAATTGACGCTTCTCTGCGATCCATTCCACCAGAAAAGAAGAGGTAACCCGGCCGAGAATGATTCCAAACCAGAACAGCGCCCCCATATTGGCCGCTGTCGATCCACTCATCCCAAACCGGGTCTCAACCGAGGCTGGCAGAAAGAGGGACATGGATTGTTCCAGCGCAACGTAACCGACAACGACCGGAAATAACACGAGAACATCAATCCCGAGCCAACGAGATTTTTTGAGCGGTTCCTTAACTCCGGTATCAACAGAATCCTCGGTCAGTTCATCCGAAACCGGTTTGAAATCGTTGAGTTTCAACGGGAGAAAAATGGCCATCGAGACCGGTATCAGGGCAATTAACCCCGTCACGAGGAAACTGCATTCCCAGCTATCGACCGCTTCGGCCAGTTGACGGGCTGTCATGAAGGTGAGCGCAGCGGTCGCGGCGATCAGGGCATGTAACAAGTTTAAGGCCCGCGCGGATGAATTGGGAAACAACTCACCTAGCGTCCGGGTTCCGAGAATAATCGTGCTGGATAAGCCCATTCCGGCCAGAAATCGCCCGCACAGGATCAAGGCGTAACTCGGGCTGCCACATAAAAAACTAC
>JAGQQC010000126.1 GCA_020426395.1 Planctomycetaceae bacterium | reverse complement strand
TCCAACCGTTCCCCAGAAAATGATGTGCACCAATATGCTCGACATAGAAGGCGGGTGTGGCAAGTGTGCTCCACTCCTCCAGACCGTCGGGGGTTGTTTCTGAATCGGGGATGATGTAACCCACCGTAAATTCGGTTTCCTGTCGTTTCATGTTGAAACTGTGATAGACGCTCATCATCTCTCCGTGATCGCGAAGGCCGGCAGTCTCCATTTTCTTATGCAGCTCGACGATTGCTTCTTCCATAGTTGTGCCGATCTCTTTCATGCCGCATTTTCGTCGAATACCCACCATGCGGATCGATTCGACGATATCTTTCCCGTGTACCACGACCCGACTGTTAACTTGACCTGTTTCGACGAAGGCTTTGAGCATCGCTAGACCTCGTTCGTAATCACAGCCCACCCAGACCTCCATCATCTTGATCATCCAGAACATAAAGAAGGGCATCGAACCGTCCATGTTCCAACTGATGCGGGTCCCTTCGTTGGTGGGTTCGAGGTCAAAGGAGACGGAGGACTTTGATTTCCACGGCTTCAGAAAGCGAATCTCAGATTCAATCCGGCGGGGAGAATCCAGCTTCTGATGTTCCATTTCACCAGAGCCAGTGGCGGTTCCCTCCCAGGCATAAGTTGATCCAACAGAGTTACTATTTTCTGAAGTGGTGATTTTGGCTTCCGGATCAGCAATTAACCAAGGGGACCAGGTTGGCCAGATCTTGAAATCAGAGACGACCTCGAACACTTTTTCCGGAGGAGCGGCAATTTCAATGGAGCGGCTGACGTGAAACTTGGGCATGGTTCTTCCTTCCTGATGGTGAACGTTCCTTCATTCTTCAGAAATCGACTTGGTAAGTCAAGCAGGTGCAGAAGTCGTATTTCAGGTGGAGAAAAACAGAATCTGTTGTGGATCTGGAGGACTCTGCATTCAACGGGGGTGGTACGCTTGCTGTTCCGGCTCAAAAAAGAGAAAGTAGACGAACTCTCACCAAATCAAAAGCGATTTCACTCAGAAGCACACCCTCGACTTAGCCCCTGCAGAACAGGGGGATAGCAACCTTGAAGGATACAGATTGATGACCATGGAGACAGTCAAACCGGGGCAGACAAAGCTCGGTTGGATCGGAACAGGAGTAATGGGGGCCAGTATGGCTGGCCATCTGGTAGATGCCGGTTTTGAAATGACCGTCTATACCCGCAGCAAAGCTAAAGCTCAAAATCTGATCGACAAAGGAGCCCACTGGGCGGAAACCCCGAAGGCCGTCGCGGAAGCATCCGACGTTATTTTTTCGATCGTCGGTTTTCCGAATGATGTACGCGAGGTCATGCTGGGAGAGCAGGGGGCTTTGGCAGGTTCCAAGGCAGGCAACATTCTGGTTGATATGACGACCAGTGACCCTTCCCTGGCTGTCGAAATCTATGAAACAGCGAAAGAAAAAGGTGTGCACAGTGTCGATGCTCCCGTTTCCGGAGGAGACGTGGGGGCGAAAAACGGGGCGCTGTCGATCATGATCGGGGGTGATAAAGAAGTTGTCGATGCCTTGCAACCTTGCTGGGAAGCCATGGGAAAAACGATCGTTTACCAGGGAAAAGCAGGTTCTGGTCAACATACCAAAATGGTCAACCAGACCTTGATTGCAACCAACATGATCGGAGTGTGTGAGGCGCTGCTCTATGGTTATAAGGCAGGACTCGATTTGCCGACCGTCCTGCAATCAGTGGGAAGTGGTGCCGCAGGAAGCTGGTCCTTGTCCAATTTGGGCCCGCGAATCATGGATAATAACTTCGATCCCGGTTTTTTTGTCGAACACTTTATTAAAGATATGGGTCTGGCTTTAGCAGAGGCGAAACGCATGGGGCTTTGTCTACCGGGGCTCGCCTTGGCGCATCAGCTCTATCTGGCGGTTCAGGCTCAGGGACACGGACGAGATGGAACACATGCCTTGCAACTCGCTCTTTCCAGCCTGGCTGGGGTGGATTGGAAAAGCCGTTAATCATCTCGACCCATCTTTGCGTAAATTCAATAAACCCATCAGTATTTAGATAGATAGAATGAGGAGTTCCCCTGTTATGGCAGGCAAGGGAGATCAGTTTTCCGGATTAACAGTTGCGTTGGTAACCCCCTTCAAAAATGGTGAAATTGACGAGCCTGCCTTGCGCAAGCTAGTCGATTTTCAGGTAGAGCAGGGAACCGATTGCGTCAGCCCTGTGGGAACAACCGGCGAAAGCCCAACTCTTTCCCACGATGAACACGAACGAGTGATCGGGATTGTCTGTGAGCAGGCAGCGGGACGAGTCAAGGTCGTGGCTGGAACGGGGTCAAACAGTACCCGGGAAGCGATCCGGTTGACAAAGTTTGCCAAGTCTGTCGGGGCGGATGGTTCACTGCAAGTCGCCCCCTATTACAACAAGCCGACCCAGGAAGGGTTTTATCAGCACTTCAAAGCGATTGCCGAAGAAGTTGATATTCCGCTTGTCCTCTATAATATTCCGGGCCGTTCTGCAAAAAACATTGAGCCGGAAACCATCATCCGTCTTGCGGAAGTTCCCAATATCGTGGCGATCAAGGAATCGACCGGCAGCATGGATCAGGCTTCCCACATCCTGTCTGGTTGTGATTTGACACTACTTTCGGGGGATGACAGCCTCACCTTGCCTCTCATGGCTTTGGGAGGCAGCGGAATCGTCTCCGTTGTGGGAAATATCGTCCCACAGGATGTCAAAGCAATGTTGAATGCGTTTAATGCCGGAAATTTGGCCGAGGCCCAAAAATGGCATTACAAACTTTTCCCACTTTGCCGGGATATGCTCAGTTTGGCAACAAACCCGATTCCTGTAAAAGCAGCCATGCAACTGCTGGGACGAGATACCGGGGAAGTCCGTTTACCAATGACTCCCCTCAGTGATGAGCAAACCGCCTCTCTGCGTAAAACATTGACGACCTACGGTCTTCTTTGAACCGCTTGCGAACATAAAGCGGTCTCGTTTGACTGTCAGGTTAGTATGAATTGACAGTTAAGTCAGCTTGAGGAATGCCCTGTCGTTGCTGGTATTTTCCCATTTGAAAAGTGGTGGCTTATCACGCGGGGCTCGGTTTCAGACTGGATTTTCCTCACTTACTGAGAGAAACTAAAGAAATTGAAATCCTCATCTTCATGAAGGTGGGGTGACGCACTTCTGGATCGCCGGTTTGAGGCTTTGAACCGGCTTGAATCCAAATCTGTATAGATTAGCTAAACACATACGATACGACTGACCTTCTCTGCTGAGACTTGCCTGGAGTGTGCGCGTGATTTTCCGCCGGAACCGACACGACGACGATGATTATGATGATGAAGAAGATGATCTTCTGGACGATGATGAGCTGGATGATGACGATGATCTAGATGATGAGTTCGATGACGATGAAGAGGAACTGGAAACAGTTCTGTTCCAGGGAGCAACCGGTGGTCGTGAAGTCGACCTCTCGGAAAACGCCGGACTCGTACGGGCAGCATTACTTCCGGTTAAAGAGCTGATATCAGACGCCATTGATCGTCACTGCGAACGTATGATCATCGAGCCCCGGCAGAAAGGTTCGATCGTTCGTCTTGATATTGACGGCGTCGGATATGCGGGAGATCGGTATCCTGTGAAGCAGGCTTTAGGTGTCACCCAGATGATCAAAGTTCTGGCTGGGCTCGACTCCAAAGTTCGCGATAAAAAACAGGCTGGCGGGATCAAAGCGCAATTTATGGGAGTCCCTTACAAGCTTGAGGTAAACTCCATTCCAACCCAGTACGGAGCGGAACGAGTCATCGTCAAGTTTCGCAACATGAAAGAACGGCTCGAAAGCGCCGCGCAACTGGGCATTTCGGATGAGTTAAAAGCCCGGATTCGGAATCTTACGAATCGGCAAAACGGATTGTTTCTCGTCTGTGGTCCATCCGGGTCAGGTGTGACCCGCACCTTGCATGGGGCGATTCTGTGTGTCGATCTGTACCTCACCACGATTTTCAATCTCCAAGAAGGTCTGGATAGGAGTGAAGTTCCCGGTTTAAGTGATTATGACTATCAGTCGGAGTTCAGCTTCTCTGAAAACCTGATTCGCGCTCACCGGAAAGAAGCCGATGGAGCAATCGTCAATCCGATCACGTCAGCAGAGGAGGCCACCAAGTACATCAAAAACTGTGACAAGATGACGTTGTTCACCGAAATGAGTGCTCCCAGTGCCGCACATGCTTTGAAGAAGCTGGTCGAACTTGTTGGTGATCCGAAGTTAGTGGCTGAGCATGTCAGAGGAGTACTATGTCCCCGGCTCATTCGCAAATTGCGCGATGACATCAAGGAAGCTTATCGACCGAATCCGAAACTGATTCAACAACTCGGACTGCCGCCAGAAACAAATATCCTCTATCGGCCTCCAACACCTATTGTAGACGAAGATGATGAGGAAGAAGCTGATTACGGTGAGATTCCGTTCGAAGGGCGTACGGCAGTTTTCGAGTTAATCGAAATGACCGACGACATCAAAAAACTTTTGATTTCTGGGGCAGATGCCAAAGAGATCTCCCAAAAAGCGAAGTCGCTCGGTATGCCAAATCATCAGGCAGGAGCGATGGATCTGGTTGCCAGGGGGATTACTTCACTGGAAGAAGTCCGCCGCGCGTTCAAAGGCTAGGTCCTGGAACGAGACATAACCCGAGAACGAAACTGAAAACGAGAAGTAGCGTGTCCTGAAAATCATTCTCCACAATCCTCTAACAGGAGGTGTGATCATGAAGTTTCATTGGATTCTGTTGTTGCTGGTTGTCTGTTTTCTCTGTCCGAAAGGGATGGCTGCTACTAAAGAGCAGACGGAGTTAGAACTCCGTATTAGAAGCTTGATCGCAGAGTATTTTCCAGACGCGCATATTAGCCAGGAAAATGACCAGCTTTCTGCCAGTCATGGCACAATGCGCTTTACCGTGCATGGGCATTCAAAAACGGGAGAACGTGCGGGACTAACCTACCAGGTTGAAGGCCCCAATTTCGAAGGGTTCCTTTTTTCGCTCTCTGTTAATGAAGGAAAATACCAGGGGCAGGCCGTTATTCCACAGACGCTTCGAGAGCCTTATTGGGAGACTTACATCGATCGTCCACCTACGGAAGATGGAGCAGGGCATTATGTGATCAATTTTTCTTATGGATCGCGCCTGAATCAAAACTTCAAACTGGCTCTGTTTCAATTGCTTCCCAATTCCAGGAGGAGTTCAACAACATCCGTTCCGGAGAGTGAGACACAGAACCGTTTGCCGGCTGAGAGTACGAGCAATGTGCTGGAGGGAACATTGCGGGTTCATCCCAAGTTTCACTATCGCTATTACATTGATGGCTTCGGAGACGGGCAGGAATGTGCGCTGTTCCAGGCTGACAATCAACTTTCCCAGATCAAGCCGGGCTCTCGGGTTCGAGTGAAAGGAAAGTTAGGCAGCCGATTCTTCGGCGGAGATCCCAACGACCCGGCACCAGCACTCGTCAAGACCTGGATCATCTACATGGATGTCCAGTCGGTGGATGTACTGAAGTAAATGGATGTGAAAATGGGTTGAATGGGTGGTGTGGCTGCAAGGCGCCCGGCTTTCGGATTGGGGTGTTTCTACTTTATTTGCCGATTTTGCTGAAGAGTGGATCGTTACGGGCCGATAAAGGTAATAACTCGTTTCCTGTGACAATCGTTTTCAGGAATGAAGATCCAGCTTCAACCGGGGAACGTAATGCTGGGAACAGAACTTTCTACTATCCCCATCGAAAAGTCGGAATACTGATATGAAAAACGTAATGGGCAAATTGACTGGAATGACAACAGGCTTGATGGTTTGTGCCTTAGCCCTCACCAGCATTGGTTGCCAGTCGTGGATTGGTGGGCAGACATTGCCCTCTCCGCACTACCTGACGGACGACATTCAGTATTTCCCTAAAGGGCCTGAGTTTCGTCTGACGAACACGGTTCGCCAATTGGAAGAATATCGTCTTCAGCAGGAAGCGATCGAAGCAGGCATCGTAGAATAATCGCCTCGCTATGAAACCGTACAAAATAAAAACGGCTGCAGAGAATTCTCTGCAGCCGTTTTTCATTGCGTTCGACTGATGTCGGGAGAGCACATCAGGCAAACTCTTCTTGGGGAACTTGTTCCCCATTTTTGAGGGCTTCCCAGTCTTCCCAGGAATAGAGAACTTCGCGGGCTTGTGACCCATTATAATCTCCCACGATTCCATCTTCGGCCATGTAATCGATTAAGCGGGCGCCACGCCCATAACCGATTCCCAAGGCTCGCTGAAGCAGGGAGACCGATCCTCGGCCTTCACGAACGACGACTTCAATCGCCTGTTCGTATAGTTCGTCCCGTTTTCGCATTTCATTCAGGTTTCCGGAACCACCGCTTGAACTTCCGATTCTGGCCAGTTCCTCGCTGTATTGAGGAGCGTAATCGGAATAGAAATCGATGATGGAATTCACTTCTTCATCACTGACGTAAGTTCCTTGGGCCCGAACGATGTTGCTAGTTCCCGGAGTCAGATAGAGCATGTCCCCGTTCCCCAACAACCGCTCCGCTCCCATTTCATCCAGCACCACTCGCGAGTCAGTACGACTGGCAACCTGGAACGAAATACGGGCAGGCAGGTTTGATTTGATCAAACCGGTGATTACATCGACCGTCGGTTTTTGCGTGGCAAGCACCAGGTGAATTCCAACCGCCCGTGATTTCTGGGCGAGGCGGATAATATGCCCTTCGACTTCTTTTCCGGACGTCATCATCATGTCGGCCATTTCGTCGGCAACAATCACGATGTAAGGCATCGTTTCCGGTATCACCTCGGCTTCGTCTGAGTCAGGATCGATTCCCAGTTTCCCGAGAATTTTTTCCTTGCCAAGCTTGTTGTACGAATCGAGATGTCGAACCCCGGTTCGCGCCAGCAGGTCGTAACGCTCTTCCATCTTATCAACGGCCCAGGAGAGCACTGCCTCCGCTTTTTTCATGTCGGTGATAACAGGATGCATCAAATGCGGAACCCGCTTATAAGGGCTCAATTCCACCATCTTGGGATCGATCATCAACATCTTCACCTGTTCCGGTGAACGGGTCATCAACATGGAAAGAATGAGTGTGTTCAAGCAGACAGATTTCCCCGTTCCAGTTCGACCGGCAATCAGCAAGTGAGGCATCTTGGTCAAATCGACTGCCAGCGGATGGCCGGTGACATCTTTCCCGAGAAAGACAGGAATCCGATGTTGGGCTGTTTCTTCCGGCATCGATTCAATCAGTTCTTTCAAGCGAACCATCACCTGTTTATCGTTAGGAACCTCCACACCAACTGTGTTCTTGCCTGGAATTGGAGAGACCACCCGCACGGCTGGAACGCGTAACGCAATTGCGATGTCGTCTTCAAGGGCGACCACTTTAGAGACGCGCAAACCCGCTTCCAGCTCCAATTCGAATTGAGTGACGACTGGGCCCGTATCGATTTCCGCGACCTTCACATTCAATCCAAATTGTTGAAATGTTTTCTCTAAAGTCTGGGCCGCAACCTGGGCTTTCTTGGCGAGAAGTTCGTAGGGGAAATCTTCAGGATCTTCGAGTAATTCGATGTCGGGAAGTTCATAATCTTCAACGTAATCGTACTGGTCGTCCTCATCGTTTACGGGCCTTTCGCACACCTTTGGAGGGCGACTCATTATAGGAGGATTGACTTTAATGGGAGGGCGAACTTCAGGCTCCTCCTCTTCTTCTTCATATTCATCACTTTCATATTCCTCATCGTCTTCATACTCCTCTTCGTCGTCGTCCTCGTACTCTTCATCTTCCTCCTCTTCATATTCTTCTTCATCCTCCTCCTCGTCTTCTTCGCCTTCGGCGACTTCTTCTTCCTCTTCAACGGCCACATTCGATTCTTCTACAGAGTCAGATCGACGTGAGAAGATCCGGAAAGGAAGCATCAGAATGTAAACGGGGAGCAAGAACAGCTTAAGAGGCTTGCGCAGGAACGAGAGATCGTTCGCGAGCATTTCACCAGCCAGCAAGCAGGTGATCAACAGGACGAGTACACCGGAGGGTTGAAACTCTTTCTCGGCAATTGCTTTGCCCCACGCGCCCAGATAACCTCCACTCCCCACGATAGGACCAGGTGTTTTCTCGGGAAGGTAAAGGGCCAGGCCAATACAAACCGCTCCCAGGATCAGGAGTCGACCCAGCAATCGGCTGAGGGCATCGTGGTATTCTTCTCTGGAGAACAGGCGGAAGTCGGTCGCAATAAGAATGATCAGAAGATAAAAAGCGCCGTATCCCAAGCCTGTCAGCAATGAATGTGAGAGATGAGCCCCAATCGGTCCTCCCCAGTTCACCAACTCGGTTGGGGGAGGGTACACGATGGTGGAAGGCGGATCGCTGGGCGAATAAGTAACGAGACTTAAGCCCAGAAAACAGATGGCCGCCAGTAATCCGAGCGCGAGGAAGTCGGTTCCGAGTCGCTTGAGATTGAACAACATCGAAGGAAGTTCCTTGTGACGAAAAATTTGGGTGAAGATAAAAACCCGAAACTTCCTGTCTTGGGCAGAACTTTCGATTAGGTTTCCGTCAATTTGGAAACCCGTTCCTGTATTCAGCAGAAAACCTGTCTGCCGCAATTTCCCGGCGCGACAGACAGGTTTCTGAATTTCAGGTTGTCATCCGGTTCTTCGCCGGTTTGGTTTTCACCGACACAGGCCGGTTTTGCGAACCGAATTTCGCGACTGAAACAGAACCACAAATTGTGGTTGGAAGAGTATGTTTCTGAAAGCGAAGTTCGCATTCGGCTGTCATCAGGTGGGAGCCACATCGACTGAAAACTCGAACAACGGGCTGATTGGATTCCGGAGTTGTGGCAAGGACCAGTTTGATAAGGGTATTCTCAAACCATTCTTGCCGGGAGACCTTCTTCAGCTCCGGAATGAGTGATCAGGAGATCGATCAAGCTTTGCACTTGGTTGATCTACCTGAAACCTATCACGCTATTGACTGGATGCCTGAAAAAGCCACGCGGGAGAAGGCAGTTTTTTTATCCCCACCCGGACGAGTTCCCGTTACGAAAAGAACGTAAGCTGGGTTGAGTTTGCAACCTCTTTATTTGCCACTTTCCAACGGTTCTTTTCTTGAGCAAAACCGGAGGAACCTGATGAAAATCAAGGTTTCTATTGAGCCTGATCCGGTAGATTGGCTACAAGCCATGCAATCAAATCAGTGGCGATCTTCTGTTTCGAGCCCGCCCATTTCATAATCGGATGACCGGTATCATCGATTAACTCCACCTGATTATCGAGACTGCCGATCGCGGTGGGATTGTTCAGCACGATCCAGTTACAGTTTTTCGCCCGCAACTTTTGGAGCGCGTTCTCGCGGGCATTTTGTGATTCCAGAGCAAAGCCAACGACCCAGCGAGAACCTTTGTTGGCTCCCAATTGAGCGAGCACATCATCCGTTTCGATCATATCGATGCTGATCGGCCCACCTGTCTTGGCCAGTTTACCTTCAATACGTTCTTTCGGTTTATAATCACACACGGCCGCCGCTGCGATGACTCCATCGCAATCGGGAAAGTGAGCCACGCTCGCGTCCCGCATTTCATCCGTCGTTTCGACGGCAATGAATTCACAATCCGAAGGTGGGGATAATTCAACTGGCCCACTTACGAGAACCACTTCGTGTCCCTGGGCAATCGCTGCTTCAGCAAGTGCATACCCCATGCGACCGCTACTCGCATTGGAAAGATAGCGGACGTCATCAAGATATTCCCGGGTCGGCCCGGCGGTGATCAGAATACGCATGGAACTGTGAAGGGGATCGAATATAGAAAAGGGGCGTGTTTTAACCCTTGATGGGGAGTAATTCCTGGATCCGGCTTTGAATCTCCGCGGGTTCAGCCATTCGACCGGGACCGATTTGGCCGCAACTGAGCCAACCACTTCCCGGTCCCACCAAGTGAACATTGTCCGCTTGCAGTTGCTTGATATTCCGTTGTACGGCCGGCTTGTTCCACATCTCGGTATTCATCGCCGGGGCGAGGAGCAGGGGACAGGTGATGGTGAGTGCGAGCGTGGAGAGCAAGTCGTCTGCTAAACCTTGGGAGACTTTAGCCAGGTAATTCGCCGTTGCTGGAGCCACCACCATCAATTGGGCGCGCCGGGCCAGTTCGATATGTTCCCCCAGGAAATGATCGTGCGCGGGGAAGAGGCTCGTGTAGACATGCCTGCCGGAAAGGGCTTCGAAGGTGGCCGGGCCGACAAAACGAGTCGCCGAATCGGTCATCACGACTGTGATTCCATACCCGGCCTGCACCAGTTTGCTGGCGAGATCAGCCGTTTTGTAGGCGGCAATGCCTCCGGTCACGCCAAGCAAAATTTCTGGTGCGGACATAGCCACTATTCACTCACTTAGTAAGGGATGCCTCCGCGGAATCCGGGTTGGGAAGATTCCCAGCGGGAGGGAATCACATATCTTCTTCAGTCGGACCTGCGTCATCCAACCGGGAAAGAATATTGGGAGATTCGTCGGTGGCGATGGCAACCTCACCCGATTTGTCGAGATAAATCTTGTCCTGCAGAATTTCCTGAACGGCGATCTGCATCAGATTTTTCGTCGGCAGGTCAACCAGTGGCCGGGCTCCC
>JAGQQC010000125.1 GCA_020426395.1 Planctomycetaceae bacterium | reverse complement strand
TTAAGTAAGCAAAGTTCTGCGCCCCCGGTCCGCACAACCCCCAACAGGTTTCGCTCCTATCAATCCGGTTTCACCATTGTGGAACTGCTGGTGGCTATCGCGATCATTACGATCTTGATCGCTCTGTTGTTGCCCGCCGTCAATAACGCGCGTTCCGCGGCACGTCGGACTCAGTGCCGTAACAATTTGAAACAAATCCTGCTCGCCTGCCATCTTTATATGGACACGAATAACGGGTACTGGCCTCCGGCTGCTCCAGATCAATACGTAGGTTCGGGCGGTTCTATTCGCTGGCATGGTGCCCGGGAAACGACGGACAACACCACCGAGTTCAAGTCTCAAAAAGGGCCTCTCGCAGTCTATCTGGAAGGGAACGGAGCAATCAAAAAATGCCCTGAAATTGGTGCCTTCAGTGATATCTACTCAGATGGAAGTGCGTTTGAATCGGGGACGGGCGGGTACGGTTACAACAGTGCCTATCTGGGCGGAACTGATTGGAAAAACACTTACCCGCAAAACTTGATTGAACCGGCCAACTTGCATGATATTGACAGTCTGCAACGAACCATTGCCTTTTCTGATGCCGCATTCGCGGTCACCAGTGCCGAACAACCGGAACCCCATCTCATTGAATACGGCTTCATCCATCCTCCGTACTGGGTCGATAACTGGACTCCCACCTTTGTCGAAGCCCCTTTCCGCCCCGATCCTTCAATTCATTTTCGACATAGTGGGGTCGCGATGATCGGCTGGGCCGATGGTTCCGTAACCGCTGCCCGCATGTCGGGAAGTGGATCCTCCTGGTATGGTGCCGAACCGATCGACTTTAATATCGGTTGGTTTGGACCAATGGAACACAACCGGCTCTTCGATGTCCGTCGTAAATCGCACGACGAAATGGGGAGCCTGGCTCGATGACTTCAACACTATTCCGAAAAAATCATAATCGCTTACTTTTTTTAGGAAGCTTGCTACTCACTTCCCTCTGCGGTTGTTCTTCTGAATACAGTGCCGTCGATGAAGTCGGTTATCCCACCGTCTGGTTTGTCACAGTACAACTGGAGGATGGATCGGAACAGGATGTTATTCTTGAAGAATTAAAAACGTTTGCCGAGGAACATTCAACCACGAAAGGAGTCCGCGGTTTTAATCGCCAGAGTGGTGAGAAGGTCCTCATTCCGCTCGAAAAAGTTCTGCAACCCGACCCACAAAGTTTGCTTGTTGTAGAACGACATCAGGAACCGCAATAAGGCCAGACACCGGCAGAAACCAAGAGCCTCGTCAAACCTTTGTTGGTTTGATGAGGCTCGATTTTGTGTCTATAAAATGCTTGTTCTCATTCCGTGTTCATAACGGCATAGACTAATAATGGTTCACTCTGCCCGCGCACTTCTTGCGGTGGATGAGCCGTGCAGGGGAAATCATCGAGGAGCCCATTGCGCGTTGCGGAGGTCATAAGAAAGGGAGCCTGTAACCGTTTAGTGAGTGATTCCACTCTGGAGGCAACGTTAACCGTATCGCCAATCACGGTGAACTCCATCCTTCTCGGGGAGCCAATGCTTCCGACAATCGCGGGCCCCGAATGGAGACCGATACCAATTTCGAGGGGAATGAACCCTTCCGTCTGAAGCTGAGTGTTCAGCTCTTGCAACCGGAACAGCATCTTCTGTCCCGCTTCCACGGCCTCTTGTTGCTGTTGATGGGGGGTCGGGGTGAGACCAAAAATCGCCATGAAACCATCCCCCAGAAACTTATTCACCATACCACCGGAGGACTCGACAATTTCAACCATCTCGGTCAGGAACCGATTGAGCAGTTCAACAATTTTCTGAGGAGAACAACTTTCACACCGCGAAGTGAAATTACGAATATCAACAAACATCATTGTGACAGTAGTTTCAACCCCCCGAGCTCCAAGCTCCCCTTCCAGAATCAGCCGGGCGGCTTGCTTTCCGACATGGCGGCCGAATGTCTCTTCAACCCGTTCCTTTTCCCGTAAACCGGTCACCATTCGATTAAACTCATCGATCAATGGACCGAACTCATCCGCACGCATCAAATCAACATGAGCCTCCAGGTCCCCTTGCGAAACCTGACGGGAAGCTTCCTTAAGATCATCGACCGGCCGTGTGATCCAGCGTCCTCCCAGCCAGGCGGTCGTCAACCCGAAGATAATGCCAATGGCGCCCACGGAAAGTTCAAACCAGGGAAAAGTAATATCCTGCTGAGGGGCGATCCGTAATAACAGTAGCGAAACAATCGGACAGACTCCCGCCGATAGAACCCACAATAATCCCCGGGCGCGCAATGAAAGCGGCCGTGCCCCAGGAGTGCTCGAAGGAGACCCTTCCTGAAAGAAAACTGGATAAAGTAGTTTTTGCGACAGCATTTCGAGAATGAAAAACGAATGCGTCGAGGCAATCAATCCGGAAATGGCAAAAGAAATCGGCAAGAGAGCATAGACGCGCGTATCGAGCGGGATCTCGTGTGAAGACAACGCACCTAGAAAAACAGGGATACATAAAAACCAGCCGAGGGCTCCGAAACCACTCCCATACCAGGGAAGATTGATCACAAACCGTTGCGAACGCTCCAATTCTTCCGGAGGAAGCTTTTCACCTGATTTCAAAGAATAAAATCGGTTATGCAGATAACGAAGCAATAACCACCAGCATAATAAAGCCGTTGGATAAACCGTTAAATTATAAATCGCAACAGTGTGGAAAAAGAGAGCCAATTGTTCCTGATTCAGCAGTCGTTCAATATGCACCGCGTTATAAGCGATGTTGAAACAACTGCCGATTAAGTGTGGTATGAAAATGGACGTTCCCGTAACCAACACCGGATGCCGATAAACCCAATTGGGTAAACGGGTTCCCCGGCGCTGGTTCAATTGAAGGGAAGGCTCTGCGGTTGTCATACCGGACGGAAGCTTTCGTAATAGCGGTTTGTAAACGGGTTATAGAATACTCTCAATCCGCTTTTTTATACAACCAGACTTCCGAAAGTAGAGTGCCCCATCCGCCAGTATTTCTCCAAACCGTGACATCTCCCAGATCTCCCTCACCAATTCCAGCTTCCTTCTGGCACCACAGTTTCAGTTTTCCATCGGCGGTTGCCGATCTGGGGATCTTGAATTCATACTGTTTCGGAGTGAACTCGGGCAATTCGAAATTCTCGACGAGTGGGATATCATCAGCGTAAATGCTTTCTTGCTTCTGAGGATGAAAGCCAGCATACCGTTCCTTGTACACCGGCCGGGCCAATGTCATCCGCACGACATAGTCAGCCTGAGGATCGAGATCAGTGTATTCGAGAGTAACTCCCTGTTTCTCATCCGTGGTATAGGCACAGACTCGCTGAGACTCCTTCACGGTTTTGTCAAAGAAACCTCCATCGTAAGACCAACCATAGGTTACGTGTGGGGACTTTTCCGGATTCCCCACGTCATCGTATAGTGCATCCCAACGTTTCAATTCATAATCCACCATATTCTGCATAATTGATTTGGCTACCGAGGGAGACGAAAGACTGGCCTGTTTGATTTGGTCGGTATACCAACCGAGGCCGACGTAATCTTGCTCTAAATTGTACATTCCGGCAATTTGCACACCATAAATCTGATCACTTTCTTTACCCAGTTGGTGCGCCTTTTCGATCCAGGCGGAGGCTCCTGCAGGCAATCGGGGACCGACGATCAACAATCCGTTCATCTCACTCAATTTCTCCTTAACGTCCCCAGTTAAGACGGCTTCTTCAGCTAACTTCAGAATCTGAGCTAACAACTTCTGTTGAGCCCGGAGATCGGCCTGAATGTAAAGGTCGGTATAAGCCCGCTGCTGATACTGTCGCCAAAGCCAATCTGCTTTCATCAGGTTTTCTGGAATATTCGCCTCAACCTGTTTCACCAATTCGGCGAACAGTTGTATTCCGTCGTTGTCTTCAATGGGCGTTTGCAGATTCTGTTCGAATTGATAAATCGCGCGCGCCATCTCCGGGGCAGCCTGCGGACCGACAAAGGTTCGGCAATACTCCAAAACAACGTCATTCAATGGTGTATCGGGAGCCCATAACAAACGTTGCCACATCCAGTTGTTGAAGTGATCATGGTTCCCTTCCGAGTATGTCACGTCTCCGATTCCATAACGTTCCGACTCTCGGAAGAAATCGTAATACGCTTGCGGGCGCGCATTGAATGCCCGGCGATCATAAACTCGGTACATCGCGCGGTCCGGTTTTCGATCATAGACATAATGATCCGAGGCAGGGGGGACTTCGTGATTTCGATCCGGCAACATATAGTGGCCCATTAATCCGTTTTGAGAGTAGACCCAATGCGTGATATCCGTGAAAAAGAACAGGTCATGATTGGGAGGAAGTTGCTGCAACATTTCCCTGTAATACCGGTCCATCGGACCAAAAGCAGGATATCGGAACAGGTCCATTCGATGATCCTGCCGACGCCCGGGCATCCAACCCATCGCATTCGAACCAGGTCCAATTGCCAATCCTCTCATCCAGGGTCCCGGATTCTCTCGCAGGTATTCAAAAATCGCGCGGTCACCGTCGTTATCCAACTTCTGATTGAGAATGAATATCTCGGCGTCCGGTTGATATTTCTTGATGATCTTGGCAACGTCGTGACACATCCGGATGTAAACTGCACCATAGGGACGACAAAGCTCGCACTCGCATCCCCCGCCATCGCCCGATTTCATCCGCACATAATCGACGGGAGGAAACTGGGACCATTTTCGTTCCTCCGCAGCCAGTTTGTGAGCTCGCGCTTCAGGAACAGACAAGCAATAGTATCCAGGACGACCAATTGCTTCTTTGGCAAACCATTCAGGCTTATCTGCCGGGGCGCCAGAATTCGGATTCATTGCGATCAGCACTTTCAGCCCGAGACTGCGCACGAACTGATACTTGGGATCTTTCGCACTTATGCCATACCCCAGGGCAAACGTATTCGCTCCCGCTAATGCATAACCGGTTACCGCTCGCTCCCATTCTTCCCGAGTCCACTGACGGGAACCGGTTAACTCGGTGATTGTATGCCCCTGTCCAACATTCGTCCCTCGGACTTCAAATGCAGGGGCAGTTCGGAGTTCGAGATGATTAGGGACCTCGATAGAGACGGCATGAAAAGTCATTTGCCGAAGCAGCTCACCCACGCCATACAGCACACCACGAGTTTCGACTCCAATGATGTGGGATTCCTTTCCGTTTTGAACCAGGACGTAACCTTCCGGCCCCGGATCACGTTCATTCGGAATTCCTCCATCATACGCAATTTGATGTTTTTCCAGCGACGACGACGTATGCAGGTAGACGAAGAGGGTATCAACCGCGGTCGATTTAACCGGTTCTCCAAATTTATTAATCGTAACGGCCACGGAACTGTACCGCTCGATTTCGTCTTTCATGATTGACTGATATCGTTCAACAACGGGATCATTTTGAACCGTGGTTGCGATGACGATGTGCTTGAACGTAGCCGCGCTCAGTTGACTAAAACAGCTTCCCCCAAATAACACAACAACAGATAGAACCACTTTCCATTGATAAACCATGAACCAGATATTCCTTTAATTCCGCGATGAATGAAACTTGCTTGATGAATATTATTGACAAATGACTTTCTTAACGCACGCGTCGGACACGATGATTTTCGCTGTCACCAATATAGAGCGTACCATCGGCTCCCACACATATTCCATGCGGGCGATTCATACTCGCATTCACAGCCGGACCACCATCACCGGCGGGACCTCGATAAGCGGGGCCGTGCCCAGCGACGGTGGATATTTCTCCAGTAGTAACATCAATGTTGCGAATCACCTGGTTTTCCGTATCAACGACAAACACATTTCCTCCAGGTCCAACAGCGATCCCCTTCGGTCCATTGAAAGTTGCCTGAAGGGCAGGTCCTCCATCTCCACTGTAGCCCTTCTTGCCTGTTCCCGAGATGTGGGTGATCACTTCGCTCTCTAAATCCAGTTTCCAGACACTGTGACCTTCCCGCAAAGCGATCCACAAAGTCCGCCCCTCCACGGTCAACGCCCGTGGTCCAAGCATCGGTTTGCCGCGTACGGTTTCTCCTTCCAAGGGAAGTTTTTTGATTCCATTGCCAGCCAGGGATTCAATCACCCCAGTTTCCAAATCAACAATACGAATGCGATGATTTCCGATGTCCGCAATATACAAGTTCCCGCGATCATCAAGATCGATACTATGAGGTTGTTGCAATTTCGCTTCCAGCGCAGGTCCTCCGTCTCCTCCATATCCTGCAACACCAGAACCGGCCACGGTTGAAATCAGGCCTGTTTTGACATCCACTTTTCGCACCAGATGATTTCGCATCTCCACGAAATACATATTCCCAACTTCATCAAATCGAACTTCATAAGGTTCGTTCAAAAGGGCCTCTGTTGCGGGACCGCCATCACCCGCATACCCCTTGCGTCCCGTTCCCGCGACGGTCGACAAATGCCCGGTCTTCAAATCAAGCCGGCGGACCCGATGATGGTCAACCTCGCATATATAGAGTGCCCCATCTGGCCCGATTTCAACCCCGAAGGGATTTCCAATAGACGATTCTAACGCTGGCCCTTCCATGGCCCCCACCTCGGAGATTCCGGTACCGGCAATGGTTTCGATGCGGGGAGAATCATCACAAATACCAATCTGAATAGTTAACAAGAGAACCGTAAGCTCAAAGCATCTTGAAAAGAGGTGTGTGTGCATCTGGATAATGGTCTTTCATATCAGATTTGTATTGCCAGTTTCATTTCGAGATAGATCTTAACCAACTGTAGAACTCAATCACGGATTCATGATTCGGAAACCCAGAAACTTGCCCATCCCCCATTTCAACGATCATCCAGTTATGATCGATGGTAAGCGCCACATCTAAAGTAAAGAAGCTACTTGGAATGCGCGATATAACCGGTTTGAACATCTCCAGATTGAGTTGAGATTTATCATAATCGACCTCATTCCAGTAAGGAAAGCAACCTGCAAGCTCTCCTTGGTAAATGAATAATCGAAACTCCCGACTTAATGGCAATTTACTTACAGGATGTATCCCGATCTTCTCAAACTCAAGATATTTTCGAAAAACGAGATTCCCATTCAGATCCTCGCCTTGTCGCTCCAGGAACCCATCGACCACACGCGCAACATCTTCCTCTGAAGATGAATCCGGAATATAACAGGCCTCATACCAGTCATGCTTACAGGATTTCACATAATCTTTGACAATGACTGGGCCACCAGAAAAGATTTCCAGACGTTGCATCAACGAATTTAGTTCTCGAGTATCGTCCGGTTCTAACCAGATTGATTCGGGAGTAAGTTCACGAATAAGTGGGTAATATTCTGGCAGGTAATGCCCCAATCGATAATGATCTGGCTGATTGACCAGCACGACACCTCTAACTTTCAAGGCATTGTACATTTTCCCATAAACGTCCGGCTTCAACATCCAGCCACGATAAATTGCCTTTTGACAATCACCATACGGCTGAATTCTCCGAAGCGCTCTCTCTATTCCCTCCGTAGAAGACAACAGATCGAAATCAATTAATGCGGTTTCAAACCCGTTTTCAATTGCAGCTCGATACTCCGCTTGGAAACCGTCTTCAACCTGATTAGGACTTAATGGATCAGCACAGAAAATAATTAACATAGTCAGGATCTTGTCTGCTTGAATTGAATCATGTGAAATCTCGACGCATATATTTAAGGCATTATTTCATAAATCAATGTTGATACCGGTATCGTTTTTTCGTTTTATGAATTGTTGAGTTATTGACTCGACATTGTGTTTTATCCATTATTACTTTACCCACTGACAGGATGTCGATTCTAGTATGATGTAAATTGTACATCCTGTACTGGCTTCACTTCAGCTAGCCATATCGTACTCGAAACATGCTTCATAAAAGATGTTGAGTATCCATTTCATGTCTCTCATTTCCTGTCTAATCCTTCTCGGGCCCTGGCATTTTAACTGACTGAAAAAGAGCTTCTCATTTTCAGTCACCCAGTTTTCAGTGGCAATTCTGTTCACTGTGACAACCACTTCTCGCGGGCACTTTATTCACATCACTGACTTGCAGGATTTGTCTGCCCCCTGTTGAGAAATTGCCGACTTGCTTCGGTGCAGGCTTGGCTTTCCCGACAGCCCGGTCTCCTGCCGCACATCACAACTTGACGAACCCGGTGCGTCCTGATATTGGTTCGTTTTGCACGAATCAGGTCACCCCGTCTGCGCGCCCGGTTCCGCATCCTGGAGAAGGAAAATGAACATCAATCTGTTACCCACTTCCTGGCGGAAATCGATCCGCAATCGCAAATCACTACGTGCGGACATCGCACTGGAGCATCTCGAAGAACGCGCGATGCTATCAGCCGTAACCGCTCCCATTGATGGCGTCGGAAACAATGTACAAAACCCGGACTGGGGAGCCACCGATACCGATTTACTGAGATTAACAACTCCTGAATACAGCGACGGAATTTCCAGCCCCGCCGGTGAAGACCGAGCAAGTGCTCGCGAGGTGAGTAATAGCATTGCTGCTCAAGAAACAACGGCACTGAACAGCGAGCATCTCTCCGACCTCGCCTGGATCTGGGGACAATTCATTGATCACGACATCGACTTAACTGAGAATGGGTACCCGTACGAAGAAGATAACATCGCTGTTCCAACGGGTGATATCTGGTTTGATCCGGATGGTAGTGGAGATGATGTTATCTATTTCAATCGATCTGCCTATGATTCGGAAACAGGCACCTCAACTGATAATGTTCGCCAACAGATCAACCAGATCACGGCATTCATTGATGGTTCTGTTGTCTATGGCTCAGATGAAGAACGTGCTGCCGCATTACGCACATTTGAAGGAGGTAAACTGAAAACCAGCGAAGGTGATCTACTTCCCTTTAACGAAGAAGGTTTTGCCAATGCGGGAGGAACCAGCTCAGCACTCTTCCTGGCCGGTGATGTACGTGCGAACGAAAACGTGGCCCTCACTTCGATGCACACCATTTTCGTCCGCGAGCATAACAGAATCGCAGAGGAACTTGCTGTCGAGAATCCGAGCTTAAGTGATGAGCAGATTTATCAGGAAGCACGTCGCATCGTTACCGCTGAAATTCAAGCGATTACTTATAACGAATTCCTGCCCGCGCTACTTGGGGAAGGGGCTTTGAATGAATACGACGGCTACGATCCAAACGTCAATCCAGGAATTGCCAACATCTTTTCCACCGCCGCGTATCGACTGGGACACAGCCTGCTCTCTCCAGAGCTTCAACGACTGAACGCGGATGGAACTACTGCCGATGAAGGTAACCTCTCATTGAGTCAAGCCTTCTTCGCTCCACAGGAAATCACAGCAAATGGCATCGATTCCATCCTGCAGGGAGCCGCGGCAAATACAGCCCAGGAACTCGACAATCAAATCATTGATGATGTCCGCAATTTCCTTTTCGGCTCTCCAGGGGCAGGGGGATTCGATCTGGCTTCCTTGAATATTCAACGAGGCCGCGATCATGGTTTGCCTGACTACAATCAGGCGCGCGTTGATTACGGTCTCGCCCCGGTCACGAGCTTCTCCGAGATTACTTCCGATGTCGAATTGCAACAGAAACTGGAAGAACTCTATGGAACGGTCGATAACGTTGATGTCTGGGTCGGAGGACTCGCAGAAGACCATGTGGAAGGATCCAACTTGGGTGAACTCTTCCAGGCCGTCATTGTCGATCAGTTCGAAAGACTGCGAGATGGGGACCGATTCTGGTATCAGAATCAATTCCAGGGAAAAGAACTACTCGAAATTGAACGAACGACACTTGCGGACATCATCGAACGAAACTCGAGTGTGGAAAACCTGCAAACAAATGTCTTCTACGATCCTTCCGTGTTCTATTACAAAACGGATCCGGGACAACGGTCTACGAACATCGCTCTCCGCATGGATCAGAACCGAGTTGTCGTACGAGACATCAATGCACGGAAAGTTTTGGCGGCACAATCGATTGAAGATATTTCTAAAATCAAACTTGTAGGCGCCCGAAATCAGGAAACTCGATTTGTGGTTGACCTTTCACAATCGGCTCAAGTAGGAGAGATGGACGTGGATCTCTATGCCTACGGCGGCGGAGATCGCTTGATATTCAAAGGACTTCCTCAACAACAACTCACCAATCGGGATGGTTACGCCTTCGCAGATGACGTTCAGGTGCGGTATCAGGATTTTGAATACCGTATTCGCCAAGTTTTTCCCAGAGATTCCAATAACGACCCTAATCCGCCTTCGCGTCGTGACCGTCGCACGAGAAATCAGCCCCCTCAACTGGCGGACAATACAAACCAGAATCAACAAACGACCGACACGACCCGAGACAGAAAGAATAACCAGCCTCTTTCGGCCTCGATGATTGATTCCGTCTTCCAAGCGTTAAGTAGCGATCTCCTTGGTTGAGTTGTTTGATACCCCATCGCTACTCAGGACTTACCTTTTCAGGTAAGTCCTGTTTTTTATGGCGCAACTTTTAGCAAAGGATATTGTGACGGCGGGACACGATTATACTTCAAGTCTCCGCCGAGTAACCGCATGAGCGGCGGCCTCCCATTGGCAGGTTCCTTGAATAACGTATCTCGGGGAGTCGGTATGTGCTCCGGAACC
>JAGQQC010000124.1 GCA_020426395.1 Planctomycetaceae bacterium | reverse complement strand
GCAGAGCACCCGACCCACCAAAAACCGGCGTTATAGACGTTTGTTGCTTCTTGCAGAGTATTTTCCAGGTTTTCCTCGTACTGGGGGAATTCACCAGAGATCGTGAGCAGGTAGAACGTCTGCTTTTGCAGAAACAGCAGGGTCTCTTCTCGTTGGGCAGCTAAATCAAGGTTTTCCTGAACACTCTCAATTTCTTTTAATTCATTGCGGATCGTTGCCAGAGTCCGGTTCATACGCGCTCGGACGAGGCTGTATGAAGCCGTGTTAGGAAGGAGATCCAGCTTTTTTTGCAACTTGAGCAGGGTCTCGTTCGTTTCTTCAAGCTGGTTTACGAATGTAATTTTCTGTCCGGACCAGGCTGTTTGGGTGTTGGCCACTTCAGCGTTGAGGGGTTCGGCCAGCTTGGCAATCGCTGTAAGCAGTTCGGACCTACGGGGAGCTTCATTGAGGGCGAACTGGAACTCCGTGACGGACTGGCGATAGGAGTAGAGGCCATTCAAGCCACTGATGGTCAGGATTACGATCATCATAGCGACGATGAATAATCCACCATACAGTTTGCGCCGAATAGAGCGGCTGAAGAACACGGTGACCTCCTTGTCCCTGTATTTTTTGTCTCAGATAGGATGATTGGCGTAGGATTTTGGCAATCTGAACAAGCCGCGGAAACCCGGATCGAGAATCGATCAGCACAGTCCCTGTGCCTTCGGGCGTTTTAAGTTTGTAAAGTTTACATTGACGAAGTCTGGGCCGCAACACCTTTTCTTCTGCCCGAATCCGGATTTGCCCTCGGGCCGATCCTCTTTTGGCTTAAGCTGGCCTCCCGATTAGGGAAAGAACGCCAAATTATTCTCCGCTTCGATGTTTTTTGAGCGCCGTCATGAATCGCTGGATGACTTCTGCGTATTTCTGGAGCGCTTCTTTCGATGATTTCTTACGTGCGGCCGTACGGGCTTCGATGAGAGTGGCGTCGGACTTATTCCAGTTCACCGCCCATTTGTCCTGCTGGGCAGTTCGGATTAATTCCTCAATAATCGCATCCAATTGTTTCAGGAAATTACTATTCAGTTCAGCGGACGCGCTTCGGTAAGGACGCCAGACAATGGTAGAAGATTGGCTCGGGGGATCTTCTGCAACAGGAAGAGCGGCTATTTTTTGTCGGTTGCGCCAGCGACTCCAGAGGAGATAGGTACTCGCCATGCTGAAGCTACCTAGAACCATAAGGACACTGGCCAGGAACCATTTTTGCATCAGAAATAAGAGTAATCCGGCCATGAAAATGACGAGCGTCAAGATTCCGTTCAAGCGACCGGCGACCAGAAGCTTATCAACCGCAGGCCGGGACGGAGTGTTTTCCGGAATTTCGGGCACATCTTCACTGACTTCCGCTACAGCGACACTGATGTTGTCGACTCCTCCTCGGAGGTTTGCCAGGTTCACCATCAGCTTGCAGGCTTCACCCGCATCAAGTTCGCTGCAGATCATACCGATTTCATCATCTTCGAGGTGACCAGTCAGTCCGTCTGAGCAGATGATATAAGCATCTCCGGGAAGAACTGGATAAGGACCTTCGACATCCACTTCGACGACCTTTTCCGGACCGAGCGAGCGGGTGATGACGTGACGGGAACGGCTATAAAGACCGGGATCAATTTCTCCTTTGGCCTGTTGCTTCAATTCCCATTCCAAACTGTGATCGCAAGTGAGTTGGTCGATCCGGTCACCGCGAACGCGGTAGACCCGGCTATCACCAACATGTCCAACCAGAGCTCCATATGGACCGAGAACCAGGGCTGAGCAGGTTGTCCCCATACGCTGAAATTCGTGGTTGGCAGAGGAGCGTTCATAGATGGCCGAGTTCGCAGCAACGATGGCCTGTTTCAATTCCTCTTGTGGTACGCCAGTTGGTTGTGATTTGAAGTACTGATGTGGGACAGTGTCGATGGCAATCTTACTTGCGAGCTCTCCAACGGCATGTCCTCCCATTCCATCGGCGACGATGAACATATGCCCGTGCGTCTTCCACAACTCTTTATCTTTGAGAAGTCGGACAGATAATGAATCTTCGTTGTTCTGGCGTCGAAATCCGATGTCGGTCAAACTACCAAACTGAATACGCTGCTCCCAAAGCATTCGCGCTTCCTGACCGTGCTGTTTTCAAATAATGCTTGTCTGGAATCAGACAAGATATTGATTCGAATTAAATTAAGTTTGAACGTCTTGTGATGTTAGAACTCAGCGAGCTTCAGAACCAGCAGGTCATTTACGGCAGGACGTTGTGTTCGTGATCACATTGCGAGGTGGGGATAAGTCAGAGGGGCATTCGCGGGGACTGCTCCTGGATTCCATTACTGATCTGTGTATCAATGATGTCTGTTTGACGTCTGTCTGATTTGAGACAGGAACAAACTCATCTCCTTCTGTTTATCGTAACTCGTTTGGCTAGTTCGCGTAAAGGAACCGTCCTGAAGTTTGATTGAATTCTGCTTATACCGTGGAGAGATGTCTTTCCACAAAGAATTGCCAGAAGGTTCCGCTGTAGATGCAGGTTGACACTTCTTCAGTGCCCGCATAAGCTCAAGTAATGAAGGATTTATCGAGGTAAAGTCTTTTTCGGTATCGGCATTAATTTTCAATGCCGACAGAAAAGCTGAGCACCGTGCATTCCATGTTGTTGTGGTTCAGCTTTTTTTCAGGCGAATTTCGAGAGACTTCCTCCGCTTACTTTTCGTCTGATTTTCGAGTGTGAGTGTTGAATAGTTCTCCTTCCCCAATCTCTACAAGTGGCGGAATTCAATAATGCGAATCGGTCTCCCCTCAGATATCGTGTCGTCGTTTTTTCAACCAGTCTCACAACGGCATCCTTTGAGTCTCCGGGCAACACAACGTTTTATGCTCCTGATCGGAGTCTTTCTGGTCGGTCTCTCCTGTTATGCAGAAGCGCAACAATCTTCAAAAGGGGATAAAACTCAACAGGTAACCATCGAGCGTGAGCCTTTAATGGTTTTGAAACCGGATGCGTATCAGTTTCGCTTTCATTTATCGCCGAATCGGGTGGCTGATTTGGTGGCGTCCACTTCCGGAACGATTCGTCAAATAAACGCGAAACCGGGAGAGAAAGTGAATGCTCAGTTTACTCTGGTTTCTCTAGACGATACCGGTCAGAAATTACGAACTGCGATAGCTGCGGCAAACCTGGAAGTTGTTCAACGACAAAAACCAACCGATGCTGTTCCTGCCGAAGTGCTGCAAGCAAAACTCGAACTGGCTCGGGCAGAGTTAGAGCTGGAGAAATACAAACTTTCGCTCACGCAAATCTTTGTACCCTTCGATTCAAGATTGGAACAGGTTTTCAAGCAGGGGGGAGTTTATGTTACTGAAGGAACAGTTATCGCCCGGGTGATTGATGAATCACAGCTAACGGTGCAGCTTCCTCTGGAGCGAAAAGAAGTGGTTCAGGGGGAGACCATCAGAATTCAGGTGGAGTCGGAGCAAGTGGCGGCGCAGGTGTTGAATATCTCTGGGGTTCCAGAAAATTGGGACGCACTGCGCGATATTACTTCGTCGGTCGTGATGGTGACCTGTGTCATCGACAATTCAAGTGGGAAGTATCATGCGGGGCAGACGGTCTATTCTCCCATCATTCCGCGCCACACCGTGGCTGAGGTTGATCTCGATGCGGTCAGCAATAGCACCGAAGGGGGGCGTCAGATTCAAGTTATTCGAGAGCAGACTGTTCGAAATATTAAAGTAGAAACGTTGGCGCAGGTCGGTACGAACCGGATTTTCGTGAGTGGCTTATTTCTTGAGGGAGATGAAGTCGTTACGAGCAGTTCTGTAGAGCTCAAAGAGGGGACGCTTGTTCAATCCGTGTTTGATGCAGAAGAGGTCAAGGGTGACAAGCCCAGCAAAACCCCGAAAAGGATCAACTCTAACGCGCAGGAATTTTAGTTTTTAAGCTTGCCCCTTTCCTGCTATGATCCGTTAATATGGAATACTCTGTCTGGTTTATCTATTTTTGCCCGGTCGAATCTGGCTTGGACGTTTCCAGTGTCTGGCCTGTAAAGCGGTGAATCTTTTCTCCAGCCAGTCAGTTCCGCTGCTTCTGTGAATCGCTACTCGGTTTGAACCGGAACGGTCGAATCGTGGTCTCACTTCTTAATCCATTCTGTTTTCGGATCTCTTTTTCTTTCCCGGCAAGACGATCTGCTGTTTGTGCTTCAATCGCGAAAGGTTTTCGGTGTGTCTGAAGAAGCTCATTTGGTCGATGAATATGAATTACTCAATTGCATCGCTACCGGAGCGACAACTCAAATCTGGGAAGTCATGGAGCAGGGGACCAGTCGTCGCTTTGCTATGAAACTGATGCTGCCAGAGGCTTACGCTTCCTTCTCTGAACGAAGCGTGCTTAAGCACGAAGCCAAGGTTGGTCAGGCAGTCGAGCACCCGAATATCATTCAGTTTCAACATTTTTCCCTGAAGAAACCTTACGGTTATATTCTGATGGAGTATTTCCGTGCGCTGAACATCAAGGCGCAGCTAAGAAGTGATCTGGCAGGTTTACAATCTCGTCTGAAGCGAATTGTCGAAGGGGTTTGCCAGGGCTTGGCTGTCATGCATGATAAAGGCTGGATCCATATGGATATCAAGCCGGAAAATCTGTTGGCAAACAAAAGTGGAGAAGTGAAAATTATTGACTTCTCACTAGCCAAAAGGCCGGGAGGAGGCCTGTTTGGTGCAAGCAAGAAGAAGCCGATCAGAGGGACCCGCACATACCTGGCACCAGAAACGATTCGTCGAAAACCTCCAGTCCCGGCAACGGATCTCTACAGTTTGGGGATTTCGATGTACGAAGTCATGACGGGTTCCGCTCCATTCAGCGGTGCCTCGCCTGACCTGCTGCTTGAGAATCATCTGATCAGACAGCCTGCGGCACCTTCTAAAATTAACGAGAACATTACCCCGGAAGGGGATGCGATTGTTTTGAAATTGCTGAACAAGCGGCCTGAAGATCGATTCGTCACGGCACATGAGCTGTATACCGAACTTCGCAAAATCAATTTATTCAAGCAGGAACCCCTGGAGTTAAAAGCGGCCCGAGAACGAGAGCTTAGGGAACAGGAAGCCGAACGGCTTAATTCAATGGAGTCGAAACTGGATAGTCGGGCGGATGTGCTACGAGTTCAAAAAGGGTTAGCCAAGATTACGCAGTCGGGACCTATTGATCTGAAAAAAAGCTCGCTTCCCGAAACAGACACTCCGAAGGCGGCATCGAAACCGCAGCCCGTAAAAGCACCCCCTGCTTCTCCTCCTCCAGGGCAGAGCGGCCAATTCCCAATGCCGCCTGGGCAGCCAATGCCGATGCCACCGGGGGTTGGACAGCCCTATCCAGCTCAGCCTTATCTCGGACAGCCGTATCCCAATCAACCCTATCCTAATCCTGGTTATCCCGGACAAATTCCTCCTCCTCCTGGAGCAGGTTACCCCAACCAGCCGTATCCGCCGGGGCAAGGATATCCTCCGCAGGGCTTGCCTGGCCAGCCCTATCCCGGGATGCCTGTGCCTCCAAGTGGGCAACCTGCTATTGGGCAATCACCGGGACAGCAGCCTGTTCAGCAAAATTCCGGGCAAGTGAGTGTTCCTGCAGGACAGGAGCCTCCGCCTTCACAGCCGAACCAAGCTCAAGCGAATGTCCTAAGAAGGCCTACCCCTCCCCCCGTTCCGGAAGATCCAGGAGAAGATCTGCCCGAAATGGATGAGTTGCCCCCCGTGAGTTAACGGGTTCCGTGAAGTTCTCTGATTAGGTAAATTCTACCAAATAGCAGCGATTCCTGATTTCCCGAGTCAAATCGAGAGTGACGATATTACCGGTTTCGGCGAGCAGATGAATCGCTTGAAGATTGCCGGAAGAATCGTCTGGTGGAATTCCTCCACTTGAGGTCTCCCGGGAAAGAAAGTATTGTTTAGCACTTGGGAAAACTGATCAGCTTGTGCCCTTTTTTAGTTTAGAATAAAGACAACCAGCAGATGACCAAACTGCAACCTTTACCGTTTGAGCGGGATATTTTCGAGTTGGAAGAAAAACTCGAAAATATGGAAGCCCAGCCCAATCACACGACCAGCGAACTGGATGTCATTCGCGATATGCGGATGAAAATCGCCAAATTGAAGCGAGAAAAATACGCCAAACTTGATGCCTGGGACATTGTTAAGGTTGCCCGGCATCAGGCGCGTCCGCAGACGCTGGACTACATTGAACTCGTTTTCGATGAATTCGTGGAACTGCACGGTGACCAGGCGTTTGGGGATGATCGATCAATTCTGACTGGTTTCGCCAAACTGGACGATCACAAGGTTATGTTGGTGGGGCACCATAAAGGGAGAAACCTGAAAGAGCGTAACGAACACAACTATGGAATGGCTCATCCGGAGGGGTATCGTAAGGCTCTGGAGAAGATGAAATTAGCGGCCAAATATGGTTTGCCGATCATCAGCTTGATCGATACATCTGGAGCCTATCCCGGAGTAGGGGCCGAAGAGCGGGGAATTTCTCGCTATATCGCGATGAACCTGCGCGAAATGTCCGTCCTGAAAACACCCATCATTTGTGTGGTCATTGGAGAAGGGGGGTCCGGTGGGGCAATCGGGATCGGGATTGGAGATCACGTAGCTATTCTCGAGTACGCCTACTATTCCGTGATCAGCCCGGAAGGATGTGCTGGCATTCTGTGGAAGCACGCCAAGCACGCCGATAAAGCCGCCCGGGCGCTTCGCTTTACCAGCAAGGATCTCCTGGAGTTCGGAGTGGTGGATGAAGTTATTCCCGAACCACTCGGTGGGGCCCACCGCGACCACCGGGAAATGGCCCGCACGCTGAAGTCGTCCCTGATTCAAAACCTGAAAGAGTTGAGCAACCGACCGATTCAAGAGTTGCTCGACACCCGCTACCAGAAATTCCGCCGCTTGGGACAATTCGAAGAAGACGTCACGACAACTGACCAAGGCGAAGAATAAAACGAACTCACCAGATCGCTACTTAACGCGAATCAGATCACAATCCCTGATCTGATTCGCGTTTTTTATTCGTGACCCTCCAAGCCCCAACAGAGCAGCCCTCATCTCCAGGAAGCCAGTTTTCAAGCCGATACGTAACGTCCGATAATGTCTGTTATGGGGTGTTAAGTTTCAGTTTATGTCAAAACTGGCGATAGGCGGGGATCGACGGCTGGACTGCTCTGTTGGCGGCTGGCGATGGGTCTTTTGTTCGTGCGGAAAGGTTCTTTGGTGGGAGAGGATGCGTGAGACTGTCGTTGTGTGGTAAGTTTCGGGCCGCTGAGGATTGGGGAGGATTCATTCACTTCAGGATGGTTTGTCTTGGTCTATTCTGGACTCGTGATTCGGCTCGATTTGAGATTGAGGTAGTTGGTGGATGCACGTCTTCTGCGTCGCATGTGTGGTTTGAGGTGGGCGGGTTCGTGCCTGAAGGGATTCGAGTGATTTCTGAAAAAATCACAAACTGCTATTGATTTCGCAATATATATAGCCTATCTATATATAGAATGCCGATGTATTAGAGTAGGGTGATTGGTAATAAGGAATCCTGACTCCGTAGTAGGAGCCGGTTTTCGGTGGGCCTCCCCTGCTTTGCTTGTCTTTCAGGAGGGTGACAATGACGAATAAGACGACGCCAGATAAATTCGATTCACAGTTGATGCGAGGTAGCCTCGATTTGATGGTCCTCGCCATTCTCGATCGGGAAGCTCAGTACGGTTACTCGATCCAGCAAAAACTTCGAGAGGCTTCCGGAGAAAAGGTCGACCTCAAAGCGGGCACGCTCTATCCCATTCTGCACCGGCTGGAGGCTGAAAAGCTGATTCGCAGCAAATGGGATGAATCGTCTGCTCGCAAACGCAAATGGTATGAGTTGACCAAAACGGGACGTAAGCGTTTGCAACAACAGGCGCAAACCTGGCATGCCTATGTGCACTGTATCCAGTCCCTGCTCCCTCCCAAATTGGCTTTGACCTTGCCGGCTCCCTGAGAGTCTCTTCGTAAAGGAGAAAATGATGCCCGAACACGAATTTGAATTATACCTCTCCCTGCTCTCCAAATTTTTGAAACTGAATCCTCAGCAGCGGGAGGAGATTGCCGAGGAGCTTCGGGGGCACCTGGAAATGCGTCTGGAAGACCTGGCGAAGGAGGGCCATTCTCGTGAAGAAGCGATCCGGCTGGCGCTCGATGAAATGGGCGATGCTGGAGAACTTGCCCAACACTTTTCAACTATTGCCAAATCACGTCGGAGGAAATTAATCATGCGTTGCACTTTGGGAACCGCTGTCGCCTTCGCCTTCGGGCTCGTTCTGTTTACTGCGTTCTGGAATGAACCGGGGCGACCGCATGAAGTCTTGCACAGCATGGCACAGGAGGGAGCTGCAGGGGTCTCAGAGACGCTTCCTCAAGTCCAGAATGAGAGAGTTGCGAAACTGGCAGAGAAAACCAAGGTTTTCAAAAGTGAAGAACTCAAAAAATGGGATGCGATTCTCGACGAGAAGTTCGAATTAGATCTCCTGGGACTCAGTCTCCAGGAAGTGCTTAATCAGATGGCTACACTGGGGGAGTTTCAGATCGTCATTCATAATTCGGTTGATGAAATGCTTGGCGACCTGGAAGGTTATGAGCTACATGAGAGTCTATCCGGTTTGAGTTTAAGGCAGTCCTTAAGAATCATACTTTGGAAGCAACAATTAACTTACGCACCCCGGGATGGCGTACTTTATATCCTGACGATGGAGGAAGCCTTACGAAATCGCGATTTTTATGAAATTCAAATGTACGATTGTCGTGATTTTATTGTGGCTTCTCAAAACGCGAATGACGAACCTCTTGAAAGAAATCGAATTCGTGGCGAGGCTGAGCAACTGAGTGAAGTCATCCAGATGCTGGTTGGTTCTCAGGATCGATGGGAGATTGCGGGTGGTCAAGGAACCATTCAGGCGATGGGGGGAATTCTGATCGTGAAGCAGACCTCGGATTATCATCACGAAGTCGAGGAATTTCTGGACCAACTGCGGCAGCCCTATCTTGCTGCTCAGGCCAAGTTGGCTGCAGAATAATCTGGTGAGTAACTTTTCCGTATAAGAAAAGACTCCCCTGCTTTGGAGTGAGCAGGGGAGTCTTGTCATTTTGGCCTTAGGCTCTATTCCTTATTTCTTAGCCGGTTTTCCAGGTTGTTCCGGTTTCTGAATTGGGAATGTGCCGCGGATACCGACGTCTTTCATGTCGGTCCAGAGGGTTCCTTCGCCCGCATACAGTAATTGAAGATCAACATCTTCCGGCAGGCCGGTGGCGAAGATCCAGTTATTGTAGGCTTCGGGAGAACCAAAGGCTTCGACGGCGAGTCGGAACCGGTCGGACCGGGCTTCCTCGATCATCTGTTTCCCTTTGTTCTCCGCTTCCCCAAGAACTGTTTTGGCTTCCGCATCAAGTGCGG
Organism: Planctomycetaceae bacterium; assembly: GCA_020426395.1. Lineage (GTDB taxonomy): Bacteria > Planctomycetota > Planctomycetia > Planctomycetales > Planctomycetaceae > Polystyrenella. The sequence goes on along the minus strand of JAGQQC010000124.1, from coordinate 1,232 downwards.
CCGTTTCGGCGGCGATCGTTGCAACTTGACGTTCGGTTTCCGCTTCAATCGTTTTCGCTTTACGGTCCCCTTCGGCGGCAACCTCGGCGACCTTCTTCTGAGATTCCACGCGAACGGTTTCTGAGGCTAAATCGACCTGTTGTTCCGCTTCTCGCAGGTTCGCTTCTTCAATTGCCGTTTCCTGTTCCTGGATACGGGTTAGTTTGAGTTCATCGGCGATGAAGGCGGTTTGAATCGGTTCGCGGACCTCTTTAGGGATGTAGACGTGTCGCACCAAGCCATAGAGCAAGGTGATTTCCTTTTCGCTGAGGACCTTGTCGAATTCTTCGCTCGTGATCTTCTGGAATTTCTCACGATCGTCCCCTACCAGCAGTTCGACCGCTTTGTAACGGGAACCGTCTGTACGGCAGATCGATTCAATTTGGGGGACGACCACTTTGTTCTCAACGGCCTCGACATTACCGAATGTTTTAATTGCATGTGGAGCTTGTTCAGGCATCAATCCCCAGATCGCGGTGAAATCGATGTGGATACTGAAGCCATCGGAAGAGGGAAATTGGATCCCGCTTGATTCATCGGCGATGGTCGCTTCCCCTTTTTCGTCCAGAATGATTCCCCCGCTCGGATCTCGTTTGACCTCCACCTGAACAGTGGTGTGACGGTACCCGACTTCGACGATGTCAATCTGTTGTTCTTTTCCGTTGATCGGGTAGATACCGGGAGGGAGGACATTGTCCTGAATACCGGCAACTTCGACAGGTTTCCCTTCTTTCGGGTGATTGTTACCAGAAAGATTCGTCACGACGCCAACGTAACCCGTCGGGATTTCTACCCAGCCGGCATGTTTTTCCTGGTTGCCGGAAATGAACTTCTGTGTTTCTACTACTTGTACGTTGTAGCCATACGGGTTGATGCGATAGCGTCCGGGGTGAAGTACTTTTCTGAGAATCCCTTTATTGTTGGTTGAGCCAATTTCGCCATCCACCAGGTATTCCCCTTCGGGAAGTGGATCGCCCAGGTTACATTTCACGATCCCCACTTCACCGGGGCGAATGAGGATATCGTCTACGGCGGTTCGTTCCCACCAGATGGGGCAGTAAAAGTGACGCCCCGGTCCGCGAAGTTCCTTGAGGATCCCGACTTCGCCTTCTTCAGCCCAGTACCCATTTTTAGCCAGTTTTTCTTTGCCAAAAATGAGAGGGCCTTTATAACGCAGTTGCAGGCTCTGGCCT
>JAGQQC010000123.1 GCA_020426395.1 Planctomycetaceae bacterium | reverse complement strand
AAGGCTCGGTCCGTTGCGTGGCGGTGCTGCCCGATGGCCGGATTGTCAGTGGCAGTGAAGACGGAACGGTGCAACTGTACGACCCGCAGGGGGGACCTCCGGAGACGATCCTCGAAGTCAGTAGCGGTGTAAGTGGCTTGTGTACCCTGCCCGATGGTCGGTTGGTGGCTGGCGGAGGAAATGAAATCTGTGTATGGGACCCAGCGACTCGCGAGGTGGTACCGGGAACGTCTAATGAGCGTATCTTTTGTGTCGCCGCAGGTCCCGGACCGAATCAGATCACGTGTGGCACCGCAAACGGATTACTCATTCTGGAGTTATCTCCCTGGCTTTGGGGATAAATTTCGTTTAATTCATCATTTTCATCCTGAAAAAGCCGCTCCAAATCCCCTTATTACTATGCAGGCAACAACATTGGTGTTGTGCCGAACATGAATTCGATTTGGAGAGGTACGATGAAGTGCTCAACTCAGGAGCGTCCCCCGCGACCAGTCGCGACAGGAGACAAAAACAAAGAGAACATGCAAACCCTGATGGAATCCCGCATCCAGCGACCCGCTGAAGTTCATCGGGAACTGGAGCGCCGTCGAAGTCCCAGTGGCGAATAGCCCGCCGCGTACGCGGTTTTAAGGCAGGTCGATGAGGTTTCTCTGCTTCCCCCATCGACCTGTTTTTTACGTTAGTCAAATGGGCTACGGGGGTTTTTTCTATGGACAATACCGTCGATCGATTTCTGATGAGCACCGAGACAGAATATCTGTCTGTCTTCGATCACCCCGACCCGGAGAAGAAAGCAATCGGGCTTTCGCAATTTCTGAACGAGATCTACACGCTCGCTCCCGCGCTTCCCGGTCCCCAGGGTTTTTTTAATCCGTACGGCCGAATTTACATTGATGGCAGCCACTTGGAGTTCGCCGCTGCGGAATGTGGTGATCCCTTCACTCTGGTTCAAATTCTCGAAGCACAACAGCGGTTGATGGTGGAAACAGCCAACCGGATGCGTGAAGTGGGCTGGAGTGTCACCTTGGCAAACTGCAACCACGACGGCGTTCTTAAAAAGGAAGCCGCGACCTGGGGTTCGCATGGGAATTATTTGACCGACGAACATCCCACACGGATTACGGAACGAATTCTTCCCTTTCTGGTGACCCGCGTTTACGCCGGAGCCGGGGGAGTCCATTGGCCTAGTGGCGATTATCTCTCGGGCGTCCGACTGAACTTCCTGCAGCGTACAGAGGGGGGAAGTACAACACAGGAACGAGCCATTCACAGCACTGCGCGAGATGAACCGCTGACAAGTAACCCCGCACGTTACGGTTGGCGGTACCATACCATCCTGGGCGATGGACTTCGTTCCCATTTCAGTCTCCTGTTGCGATTCGGTGTCACCGCCCTTGTGCTACAAGCGATTCAGGCTTTCCCCGATGCACTCAAAAGTCTTCCGGTGAAGCGAGACCAATCCTGGAAGCCTCAGTTCTGGATTCGATCATTGCGCCAGTTCAATCGTTTGCGGCGCTGTGATGACGGTCTGACGGCGTCAAAGCTCGCCATTCATGTTCAACGCGTTTATCTCTCGCTGGTCGATCGGTATGTGACGTTAGCAGATGTCCCCCCCTGGGCGAAACAGGTCGTGACAATCTGGGAGACAACGCTCGATGCGCTTGAGCGCAGAGATCACGAGTGGCTCGCACAGCGACTCGATCCATGGATCAAGTATGCCGTCTTCAATTACTACCTCGATATCCATGGTTGTGAATGGAAAGATCTGAGGAAAAATTATGAGTTGGCTGAAGGCTTGGCCCTCCTTAATCAGGACTACCACGATTTAACAGCCGAAGAGTCTCTTTTTCAGAAGCTGGAGGATTCCGGTTCCCTGAATCACCGCATCGGTGAGATCATTCCCGCCGGAGAGGAGCCGCTCGCCTATGTTCCAGAGTTTGGCACTCGCGCCACACGCAGGGCCCGCTTTATCAAGGCGAATGCCTATGATGAGAGGCTGACTGTATCTTGGGAACAAGTCGTCGACGATCAGAATCATTTCGTCCTTCGACTCGACGACCCCTGCTCTTCTACCAGTTCAATTGTGAAATCCTGACATGGTTAGCTCTACACCGAAACCTCAACCGACGATCAGTGAGATTTACGCGGCATTCGATGCGGAATCTCACCAGATATTCCGAACGGCCATGTCGCTGAGCCGGGGAGGTGTCGTGCGAGTGGATGACCTGCTCGCCGCGATTTGCTGCTCGGGGATTTTTGCTCAGGACCTGTTTCCCGAAACCTGGGTCAGACGAAGTCAACAACGAAGCCAGCAGCCCTGGATGACCCCCATGTCGAATGAGCCACTTCTTCTGCGTTATCTGACCGATGCTTTCCACCTGGCAACAAACGTCGATAATCAGAGCGCGACAATCACCCCCCGGATTTTGTTCGCAGTGGGGTTTCTGAGTTGTGCCGGATTGAACCTGTCTGGTTATAATTTAACATCGGCGTTGCTCGACTCCCCGGAATTGGTCGCGAGGGAGGTGGAGCGAACCCTGACAAATCGAAGGCGGGCCACACCTGAAGAGAAATCAACTTATGTCGAACAATCAGACGAAGAAGCCATCGATGACTATTTCACCCGGTGGATCGCCCTGAATCAAAATCAGTAGAATAAATACTTAATCATTCAGGTTAACTTGCATCTGGACATTGTTATTGAAAGCTGATCGTCGATGAGCCCTTGCTTCCACTCACGGAAAACATTGTTTCGGACTCACTTGGAGCGTGAGTTCTCGAGTATTGATGAGATACTCCCGCTCAAGCACCTTTACGACAAATGGAATGCTGAAGCGGCCAGGATCGGAAAAGTGGAGGAGCTACGAAACCTGCTGCGCCCGGAAGAATTTCTGTATCGGGACCTTCCCGCAGACGATGACTCTCGCCAGGTTTTATTCCTGGCGTTGAAACTGTTCGAGGTGAACCATACGATGCCTCCGATTCGTGACCTAGACACCGCCAATCGACTACACAATCAGTCCAACACCTTAACGACGATAATTCAGAAACTGGATGCGGCGCGTGATAAGGAGGAAGGTCAATGCGGTATCGTGCTCCGGGCTCGCTCTGGTGGAGGGAAAACGCTCTCCTGCCGCCGAGCAATGTACGACTGCTTTCCGATCCGAGGCACGGTGGCCGGCACAGGCGATCATCGACCAGCTCCTTTGGGTGGGTATCTTCCCTGTTTCGTCAGAACAACAGAACCACTCGCCCTGGGTGAAGTGAAATCGCTTGACGCTAAGGAACTGGACAGTAAATACCTCGATTTGATCATCGACTTGCTCGCTAAGCAGTCGGACCTGCCGGAAGGCCCTGATCGCTTTAAATTGCTCAAACGGATCCTGGCCGAACGCTGTCCACCCCTGCTGATCTTTATTGACTTGAACACCTCAGGGCCGCAGGAACGGCTGATTCTGGCCCGGGGTATCAAACTTTTCCAGGAAGCTTACGGTAAACATGGTCATCGCTGTATTGTGACTTATCGAACCAACGAGGTGAACGATGCGGTGATGGATGAATTCAACGACTCCACACTGTTTCGTCACTTCGATATGACATCCATCACGTCACACGAAGCCACGATTTACCTGCGTGAATACCGGAAGTTCGAAAGATGGGTTTGCGAACAGCTGGAAATACCCCTTGATGAACGCGATATCGACCAGGAAGTGAATTTGCTCAAGCAGTTTCTTTCGCTCTACGCGGCTGGAGCGGAAAGCCTGGTCTCGACCCCGCTGTTGATGCACTGGGTTGCGTCACTAGATTCGCTCGACGGAGTTGAATCTATCACAGATCTCTATGACAGAGTCATCGCGCAGCAGATCAGATACGAACATAATAACCAAACAGCACATATTCCGGCTCGTTTGAGAGGAGAAGATGGTAAACGACGGATAATTAACGCGGCAACTCGGATTGCGCTTTACATGCAGTCCCAAAATACAACTCGTCTTAGCCGGTATCAATTCGAAAAGTGTGTCAAATCTCCCTGGGACTTGGGGACCAGATGGTGGCCCAATCCTCCTGCGAGTAAAAACGATCTCAATTGGAGAAACTCCAGTTATTATCTCGGCGAAAAAGACTCCCGGAGCGAGACCAAGGCATCCCAATGGACAATTAAGGAAGACGAAGACGAGATCAAAGGGCTAACCAACTTCTCTCTCTTTCGCAGAGAACAATCAGAAACCGGGCAATCCGAAATCGGCTTTCTACACGACTCAATGATCCCGTATTTCACGGGCGGCGTAGCACTTGTCCAACATGAAGAACCGGAAAGCGAGATTTACGAAGAATCCAAATGGATGGACGCCGTCACAAAACGGTTGCGAGACGATGCAGTCATATGGGAGTTGCCGGCTGAGTTTTTGGGCGGTGCTGTTCATCGGTTGACGAGACCAGGTGAGGATGACCCGCTCGTGCGCGTGTTAACGCGACGGTTGATTCTAGAGGCGAGAGAAAATGATCCAGCATGGGTCAAGTTGTTACAACGATATAGTCGTGGTGCTTCGAGTGATCCTGTGTTGTATGAGGTGGAGTTTGCACTGCGAAGGAACCCAGGGTTTCTGATTGAGCATTCCGAGCAAATACTTTCTGAGGTGGTTAATTTTGTGGAGCATATCGATCCTTTAGATCAGCTAACTAAAGGCTTCACCAAGCTGCTTCAGGAGGAGTGGTACGAGAACTCTTGCCTCCCCGTAAGCTGGTTGCATGTCGTGAAGAGTCCTCCTTTAGACCATACTTCTACCATGAGTTCACACGAGTCCACTGTAACTTGCGTGATAGTGCTTCAGGATGGCCGGATTGTCAGTGGATGTATTGACGGAAAGGTTCTGTTATACGACCCACAAAATGGGGTTGTTGAAATAATTATTCATGTTGAGTTCGGAGTCCGTTGCTTGGCTGTGCTTCCCAATAGCCGAATTGCAATTGGTTGTATGGATGGAAGAGTGGAAATCTACAACATATCCAGGAAAAATGTCGAGGCGATTATCCGAAATGAGAATACTGTCACTTGTTTGGCGGTGCTCAAAGACGAACACATTCTCATCGGAACTGATGACCGTTGGGTGAAACTTTACAGCCTAAAAGGGGGACCTCTAGAACCGATTGTTCGACTCAGGTCCTCGGTCCGTTGTATAGCGGTGCTCCCAGATGGCCGGTTTGTCATTGGCAGTCGATATGATTCGTTGCAAATCTACAGCCAGCCTAAATGGTCAGATTGGCTGGGATGGCCAGAGGAAACAATTATCCAGCATACAGACAGTGTCACTTGTATAGCGGTACTCCCTGACAGCCGGATTGTTTGTGGAAGTGAAGACGGAAGTGTGCAACTTTTCGACTTGCATGGTAACCCTTTATACAAGTTTGTCCAGCAAGAGAGCGCGATCACGTGCCTGGCGATTCTCCCTGATGGAAGAATTGTCAGTGGAAGTGAAGACGGAAGCGTGCGACTGTACGATCAGCTCGGGGGGGCTCCTGAAACGGTTGTGAGGCGACAGGGTAGGGTTACTTGCTTGGCGGTGCTCCCTGATGGCCGAATTGTCAGTGGAGATGAAGACAGAACTGTAAAACTTTTCGATATGCAAGGAGAACCTCCGAATACGAATACTCAAGGTCAGGGGGCGGTTACATGCCTGAAATTGCTTGCCGATGGACGGTTTCTCAGTGGCACTGAAAGCGGATCGGTGCAGTTGCACGATCCACAGGGAGAGCTTTCGGAGACGATTATCCAGCATGAAGGCAAGGTCAACGGTATGGCGTTACTCCCCGATGGTTCGGTCATCAGTGGCAGCAGTGATGGAACGGTGATTATGTATGACTCGAAGGAGTGGGAAGTGGAGATGATTATCGAGAAGGGACGTCAAAACCCTTGCGTCATGTGGCTCCCCGATGGCCGAATTCTAATGGGAAAAGAGCGAGGGGCAGTGGAAATGTACGACCCGCAGGGACACTTCGAGGGGACTATTATCCGACATGAGGTCAACATCGTTGGTTTGGCGGTGCTTGCCAATGGCCGGATTATAAGTAGCAGTAGTGACGGAACAGTAAAAATGTACGACCCGCAACGGGGGGAAGAGAAGACCGTCATACAGAATACACTTGAAAACAGATGTTCGGCGGTGCTTCCCGATGGTCGGATTGTCGGCGGCTTTGATACCGGATGGGTAGGACTGCGAAATCCTCAGAAATGGGGATGGGAGATGCTTTTTCAGCATTCGCGTACAGTCACTTGCTTGGCGGTACTTCCTGAAGGAATAATTATAAGTGGATGTACAGACGGAACAGTGATATTGTACGACCTGCATTTGAGTCATCCTAATCCAGTTATCCATATGTGTGGCTCGATTGAAAGTCTCATCGTTTTTCAAGATAAATTTGTTGGTATCACTGCTAATCAATTTGTTCATTGGCATCTAGATCGAGTTTTGACATATAAACCTCAGAATCAACTTAATTGTATTGAGATCAACTCCATAACTGGCAATGTCATTTGCGGCACAACCCATGGCCTGTTAATCTTAGAGCACGTTACCAAGGACAACACCGCTATTTACTCTTAAATGGAGTGGGAATCATTCACCCCAGAATAATACCGATTCTCATCAAACAATCCTCGAAAACACTCATCCTTCAAATAGTTCAACGTCTTCGCCTTCTCTACCTCACCGGTATGGTGTTGAATCATCTGCCCGCCATTCGACGTTCTCCGAAAGTCGCGGGGGCTGATATCGACGACTTCCGACAGCTCCTCGGCCATCAGGCGGGAGCTGATGCCGAAGCATTGGATGCTGCTGTTGTTGAGGATCGTTTGCCAACCGGTGGGGTAATTCGATTTTAATTGCTGGAGGTCCTGCCAGAAGGACCAGATGCGGACACCGTAGGATCGACAAAGCGTGATCGCTATCTCCAGGAAGGGGAACGAACCGAGCGAGGCGCACTCGTCGATGAGGAACAGCGTCTTCTTACCCGGAATGGCGGTACGAGTGAAGATCGCCTTCAGCAGTGTGCCGATCCACAGTACCAGCAGGTTGGCATGGCTGGCGAGTCGGTCCGGCGGGATGACGAGATAGATCGTCATCGGCTTGCCAGCGATGAAATCGGTCAATGAAAACGAGGTGGGGCCCAGAGACTCCAGCACACGGGCCGAATTAATTCCTTTTAGGAACGACTGAGCCGTCGCCAGTACGGAAGGGCGAGTATCCCGTTCCGACAGCTGCAGGAACGCGCCAATCTCCTGGTAAGCCATCGGCGGAATTTTCTTGCCGACCGTATCCAGGAGGACAGCTAATGAGTAAACAACGTCATCGTTGTAGAGCATATGGGTCAGCCGGCAAATCGTTCGGTTCTCCGGCTCCTCGGTCGTCGCAATCGCACCGAGGCATCCGGAATTCAATCCATTAGCTGACAATTCCCAGAAGGGATCTTTCGAGAACCCTCTCCCCATCGCGAGCAATGCCGCCAACGTCTGGCATTCGAGCTCCAGATCGGCGTTGGGTAAGTAGAGGCTGTCCAGCGGATTTAACTGATCGGTGAATTCGCCCAGGTAACGGAATGGATCGAGTTTGATCGCCTGTTGTCCCATTTCCCGTCGACGACGACAGGTTGTCTCATACAGTTCCCCCTTTACGTCCAGCACGATCATCGTTCCGGGATAGGTGAGCAGCGTTGGGATGGCACAGCTCATTCCTTTACCGGCACCGGTCGGGGCGATGGTGGTCAGATGATGCGCATCGGACCAGATCGGTCGATTGGTGGCTCCATTACGATAATCTCCTCCACGAAAGCCAACAGACTTCCGGGAGGGGGAACCCCATCCGAGCAGTATGGAATCTTCACGGGGAGGTTTCGGCAGCCTCCGATTTGAGCGGATTGACATCAAAGCTCTCCGGTCTGAGACATTTAATGAGCGAGCGATTTGGGGGCGTTGTCCTTAACTGGCACAATTACTTCGCGGAACAATAAGGTGCAGAATTCTTCGGGAGCAGGCGCGTATCGCGAATGGTTCCCATTGCGTCTCGCAGATTCCCCGTCCCACCGCAGTCGGGGCAAATACCCTGCTTGGGCGGCAGGCTCAACCAGAGGGTTTCATCGAAAACGAGTGTGTGGTTGAGTTCGCTTTTGCGGAGCGGCGAGAAAGCCGGGAGACGCAGGTCTCCGAACCCTTCCGGCATCATGCTGATCTGCACCAGGTTTTTATTCATGATGTTTTCACGCACATGTTTCCAACGCTTGTGAGGTGAGTCCGAGTGCAGAAGCCCCAGTGCGATGTAACCTTTTGTTGCGTTCACGCGGCTCGTGGCAAAAATAGGAGTTCCGTGGGACGTTACGTCGTTCTGATAGCCGTCGTCGAGGAATGCCTGGTAGCGGCTGGCGAGAATGCAGCGATGACAAGCCGATGTAAAGTCCGGATGGGTAAATGTCAGTTCCGCAGCCAAGCCTTCCTTGTAAAGTTGGGCGCAGAGGCTCGGGATACCAAACTGCAATGCCAGCCTGTTGACACGTGCTTGTGCCGAAAAGGAATCAGTAAATCCACACAATAGCGACGAAGCGGGAAACAGGGGACGCGATTGAATTTGTCTTTCGTTGGGTGAGATCCGATACTCAGCCCGCAGGGGCTCCGACAGAAGCTCGTGCATTTTCGCATCCGAGAGATCATCCAACGATTGGGGGATGGTTTCGACCCGGGCATTGGGGTTGATATCGTTAATTCGCTCCGCGATGACCTCCACTTTCGATCTTCCGATGTCCCGTCGATAGGTCTGTTGCGTCGCCAGGTTTGTTTCAGAGACGATATCGGGATCAATCAGTACGAACTCTCCGACACCGCAGCGTGCCATCTCTTCCACCCAATTGGCGGCACCGCCAGTCCCCACAATAACCATCCTGGATCGAGCAAGATGTTTCAGATCGTAAGCATCTTGCACTCGCTCGAAGGAGGCATCCGTATTCACCCAGGGATGGCCTTCAACTCGTTCATACGTCGCGGACAAGTTCTTCCACTCGGAAGGACTGACCCTTGTCTCGTTCAACGGCAGGCGGTAGACCGGAAATTGAAGGGGAATCGCCATCGTTTTATCTTCCCGTGGTTCCACGGACACCGGATTAAACAGAGTATCTTCAACAATCTCGATTTCAGCCCGGCGAACGATAAGGCGATCCAACTTCTTCTCGGCCGTAAACCAATTGATGTCAAATTTCCCTGTTTCCGCTGCGGAGGTCACGATCGGGATAGAGAGTGCTTTGAGCGAGGGGATTGCTGATAGAATGGCTTGAGCGTAGACGTGGTCGCCTCCCGATGGGTGATTGTGAAAGCCCGGATGACTATGAACGAATCCCATCAACTGGATGCCTTCACTACGCCAGGCTTCCAGTTGTTCGTTCAGCTCATCGGTATTCGGGCTATATGTCGTCCAACTCATATTCGCCATTTCATCCAGGTGGAAGTGCGTGATCTGGTTCTTATCACGGTTTCCCCCCAGCATTCCTCCAGTCTCGGCCGGTGCAGCACCAATCGAATTCCGGATCTGCTCGATGACGCTTCGTGAGACTTTGATTCGAGGATGGCTTGTGGTGAGTTTCTTCTTCATCTTTTTCTTAAGACGGTTACGCATGGCGATCATTCTTTCCGAAAGAAACGTTCCGATTCGCGCTCGGGATCGGGCGTCAAAACCGGACGAAATAAGGTTAAAATTCGACATAATCTGTTACACCTTAAAAGGCGGGAGCACGATCACTCCCTTCATGAAATATCTCGGACTTGAAGCCGAAAGGGCAGAACCACGGTTAGAAGGTTCTGCCCGTCTTGCGGTAACTCTGAGTCGAATCGGCCCAAAGCGCGATGATTCGTTTAGCATCCTCTTTCGATCGAATTGGTGAGTCCCAGCAAATGTACTTCCGATCGCCGTCAGTCAATCGATGAGTGATATGGCCGGCCTCGGAACGACTGTTGTAGGAAGGCTGCGACGCGATGTAGATGCGCAACGTACCATCCGGCTGACGCTCTATCGAAAATCGATAGTCCTCTTCGCCGTCCCGCGTTCGGTAACTGATCATTTGGCTTTCCTTCTTTGACTGAAGAGATGAGTCATTCCATCCTTCGCGAAAACCCTCACAAAAGAGGTCTCTGGCGGTTTTTACATGCCACCAGAGAGACCCCCTCTGGAAGGAAAGAAGAAAGTCAAAGAAGTTAAGCCCCGACATGAAACGTACCCGGAGGAATAATGTCGCGAGACATTGCTTCGTCGTCGTCGTCATCCCCATGGAACGTACCGGGAGGGATAAATTCACTGAGTTCATTTCGATCGGCGTCCGCGTCTTCGCCCTCAAAATAGCCGGCGGGGATCGCGATCGGTTGCAGCGGGATCAGGCTGAACGCCTGACGATCGTGGGTTTCCTGGTTGTACGAGTTTCGTTTCATTTCTCTTTACCTCTCTGAATAGTGTTTTGTGACAGACACTTCGACTGCCTACTCACTATAGAAAGGAATTCAAGGTGGATATTTTCAGAACGAAAATGAATATATTTTGGAGTTTTCTTGAGGTTTTTAATTACGTCGAGTGGCTGACTTAAGATTAGTGCTCGGCTTTTGCTATTTAGATTTTCCGAATAGATTCCGGTACCGTGGAAAAGCTCAGTCGAACTGCACACGCTAAGAAGTAAGGCTATTGATGGACACTGAGGGGATCGATTCTCAAGCCATCTGTCAACATCGCTCGCCGCTACAATCACAACAACCAATCGTAGAGAAAGTCGGTAATATACGATGAGTGCGTCCGGTCAGTTGAAAGAATGGATAAAGTTCTAAATTGAGTCTCCTTCCTCACTTCAGAACC
>JAGQQC010000122.1 GCA_020426395.1 Planctomycetaceae bacterium | reverse complement strand
CCAAAATCAAGCTCCGGTTTACCGCCGAGGCCAATGCGCTTACGGGAGTCCGTGATTTTCGTATCGCCACCCCCCATGGAGTCAGCACGATTGGTCAACTCGTCGTCACTCCAAACCCTGTTATCGCAGAGGGGGCCAAGGAAAAGAACAACACGCTTGCTGAAGCCAGGGAAATCACTTTGCCTGCCACTTTGTGTGGCGCGATTGAGAAAAATGAGGATGTGGATTACTTCAAATTCAACATTCCCGAACCGGGCGACTGGACGTTCCATGTTCGGGGGATGCGTTTAGAAGACAAAATCCATGATTTGCAAACCCACATCGACCCCATCCTCACACTTCGTTCAGCCTCAGGCGGAACGCTGGCCGTTTCCGACAATCATTTCTTCGCGGATCCCCTGCTCAGCTACCATTTCGAAACAGCAGGAGAATATGTACTGGAAATCCGCGATGTTCGTTATCAGGGAAACAAATATTGGCAGTACGCCGTTGAAATCGACAAACAGCCCTATGTCTCTCTGGTTCACCCGCTGGTCATCACGAAGGGTGTCGAAACTGATATCGAGCTCTTGGGCGAATCGGTCCCCGCTGGAACACGTACGAAAATCACGGTTCCCTCTGATACCCCAAATGGTGAACTCGAATTACCGTTACCCCTTGGAGATCATCAAACCAACCCCGTCAAAATCTGGGTGACCGACCAAACGCCTGTGCTGGAAACGCTTGATGCGCATCAGAATCTGGAAACCGCTCAACCGGTGACCGTTCCTGGATTAATCACCGGTGTCATTTCCCAGGAGGGGGAACTCGATCTGTACCGATTCGAAGCGCAGAAAGACCAGAAACTGACCTTTGAAGTCAAAGCCCGACGACTACAGTCTTCGATCGATCCCTTCATTCGAATTTTGAACAGCGAAGGGAAACCTCTGAAAGAAGGAGACGACCTGACTTTATTCCGCATGACCTCCAGTGATTCAATTATTGAAAACTGGACCGTTCCGGAAGAGGGGACCTATTACCTCGAAGTTCGCGATCTACTGCTGCGGGGAGGTTCGTCCTATGCGTACGCGATTGAAGTCGAGACCGCTGAACCCTATTTTGATCTCTATGTCGATACAGACAAAACCCAGCTAACCCCGGGCACGGCCGGAGTGATTTTCGTTCGGGCAGACCGCAAAAATGGTTTTGATGGCGAAATCAAATTAGATATCGAAAACCTGCCGGAAGGGGTGACGGCTCATTGTGGTTCCTTCCTCGATAAAAAACAGGCCGACGCCAATATCATCCTGACCACCAGCCCCGAAGCGAAACTGGAAGTCCGAAACATCCTCATTCGCGGAACGGGAAAACATTCTACGGCCGATGAAGCCGCGGAACCTTACCAGACTATCGCCGTTCCCCTGCAGGAAACCTACCGCCCTGGAGGAGGGCGAGGGCATTGGCCGATGCTCATGAATACGGTGTCTGTGAATGAACCCGGGGACATTCGGAAGCTCACCCTCAGTCAGTACGAAATCACTCTCAAACCGGGTGAAAAAGTAAAAATCGACATCGAACTTGAACGGGCTCCAGGGTTTGAAACGAACGTCAGCATTGACCCGCTATTTCAACATCTCTCCGCGGTTTACGGGAACACACTCCCACCCGGAATTAGTGTCGTTAAAGGGGAAAGTAAAATCCTGCTGACGGGCAAGGAAACGAAAGGGCACCTCGTGCTTCAGGCCGATGCCAAAGCTGCCCCTTCCGCACGACATCAAGTCTCAGTGATGGCCAATATCTCGCTGAATTTTGTGATGAAGTCCACCTACAGCAGCGAGCCGCTCTTCGTCACTATTGCCAAACCGGATGAGGGAAGCTAAGGTTCAAAGGACATACAAAACCCTTCTGGCTTGGACTTTAGCTGAGCCATTCAGGCGTAAAATCGTCGCGGATTGTCTACCTGTCCTGTCCCGGTTTTATTTCGACCCACTTCAACAGCGGTCGTCTACGCCTTTCCCCAGAATTTGCAACGGAATGAGATAAGGAGAACTCCGGGAAATGTCGCAACGATTGGAAGCGGCGATTGCAGACAAATCAGCGATTGTCGGAGTGATCGGTCTCGGTTATGTAGGTCTTCCCCTGATCAACGCCTTCGTAAATGCTGGCTTTAAGACTATGGGGTTTGATGTCGACCAGCAAAAGGTCGATATGCTGAAGGCTAAGAAAAGCTACATTAAAACAATCCCCACCGAACAAATCGCCCACTGGATTGACGAAGATCGCTGCGAGCCGACTGCCGATATGAGCCGACTGGCTGAAGCTGACGCGCTATTGATTTGTGTGCCCACCCCACTTTCAGACAGCCGTGATCCCGACCTGCAGTACATCGAAAAAACGACGGAAGCGATCACCAAAGTCTTGCGAAAAGACCAGTTAATCGTCCTTGAATCGACAACGTATCCGACAACGACCCGGGATGTCATGCTTCCGATTCTGGAACAATCCGGCCTGAAAATCGGGGAAGACTATTTTGTGGCCTACAGCCCCGAACGGGAAGACCCCGGTAACCCCGACTATACCGCAGCCGGTATCCCGAAAGTGGTGGGAGGAATCGACCCGACAAGTGGAAAACTGGCGTCCGATTTGTACCGACATGCAATTGTCCAAATCGTCACCGTGGAAACACCGGAAGTCGCCGAGGCCTGCAAAATTCTGGAGAATACGTACCGGGCCGTAAACATCGCACTCGTCAACGAACTGAAAACACTCTTTGACCGGATGAATATTGACATCTGGGATGTGATCGATGCCGCAAAAACAAAACCGTTCGGTTTCCAGGCGTTTTACCCGGGACCTGGTCTCGGAGGGCATTGCATTCCAATCGATCCCTTCTATTTGACCTGGCTCGCCCGGAAACAGGGGCTCAATACACGTTTCATTGAACTCGCTGGTGAAGTCAATTCCCGGATGCCGGAATACGTCATCGCGCGGCTGTTTGAGTTTTTGAACGATCTCGGGAAACCAATCAAGGGCAGCAAAATCTGTCTGCTGGGAGTCGCCTACAAAAAGGATGTCGACGACCCACGTGAAAGCCCGGCGTTTGAGTTAATCGATTTGCTCAGAGAGCGGGGTGCGGATTTGTCTTACAATGATCCACACGTTCCAAAATTACCGAAGATGCGGCATCATGATGTCCCTGACCTCACCAGTCAGGACTTAACCCCTGAGTTTCTCGCCTCACAGGATTGTGTGCTGATTGCGACCGACCATTCGGCCTACGATTACGATTTCATCGTCCAGCATGCCCAGATGGTTCTCGACACCCGGAACGCGACGAAGAACGTCACCGCAGGGCGAGAAAAAATCTTCAAGGCTTAAACGCCACGAAGCAATGACTCTGTTTCTTTGTTCAGAGAACGCCATAAACTCCTTCGTGCGCTCCCTTTATCGGTAAACTTTGCGGCCTGGTTCGAAAAAACCTGTCGTACCGATTTCAACCGGTCTCTTCCCGTTCAAGCCACCCGCAGGAACTTTCGATACTGTCGATACAACCCTCTATGTAGCAGGGTTGCGCACGAATCGGTGTGTATTTTAAGGTGGGAAGGGAATCCGAGTTTCGCGGCCTGAATGCCGACAAACACGCCTGTCCCCCTGTTTTACCAGCCTTTTCATTTGCCCTTGGATTCCGGTTTGGTTTAACCTGTGAACAGGGATTTGCGTTGTTGTTGTCTGAGCGGGCAGCCAGCAGGAGCCCAAATTGAAAGTGAGAGGGAACAGCCGGCAGTTTGATCACAGCTTCTCTGTGATAATTTGCCAGCCCCTCAGTTCATCTCGATTCACAGTTTTGGGAGTGGATGTATGCCCAGATTGATCTGGTGCTCATTAATAATCTTTTCCGTACTGCTCGCCGGTTACGTATTCCGTGCCGTCGCACAGGACAGAATCGAACCATCCGACGAAAAGCTCACCAACCCAGCGTTGCCAGCGGGACTGGATGCCGATCTGCTCTTAAAGGAGCCTGAAACCCCCACGGAATTGATCGACACCGCATTCCTCATGACACGCCTCGGACGCTTCGATCAAGCTCGCAATTATCTGGCGCAACTGCTGAAACTCAATCCATCGCAAAACACCTGGCTGGAAATTAACGAGCACATTGGCGGACCAGTTCTATTGCGTATGGCGGGAACGGATCAACTTCATCCCGAATCATCTCAGGTTCTGGACCAGGTCTCAGCCGCGTTACAAGCACACCGAAATGATCCTGCTTATATCAATACGCTCATTGATCAACTGAATGGTTCACCCGAAGAAAAACAGATCGCCTTCCTGCAGATTAAGAATAACAGCGATGTTATTCTCCCCTCACTGGTTGCACGCCTTTCAAATGAATCAGAGAACCAGGAAGTTTTTACCCGAACATTGATCTTGATGGGCGAAAGAGCTGTCCCCGCGATGATTGCCGCTCTGCAAGCTCCCAATGAGCAAGTCGTCGTCACGGCACTGGAAGTATTACGATTCCAGAAAGCCAAAACAGCCGCGCCGGATCTGCTGCCACTCGCCTATGGTCCCGATTCTCCCTCTGGAATTCAGCTACTCGCCCAGGAAATTCTGCAGGAATGGAACGTAATTCCAACCAATGCCACTGTTGAGTCCTTACAGGAATTAGCGGCTGCTCGACTTACCGAACTGGCTCATAATAACTTCAAATACGCGCCGGAGCTCAACCCGAAACCGGTCGAAATGTGGTCCTGGAATGTAGAGCAAAAAACGGTCGAAAAACATGAGGTGACACCTTACGAACGAGCCCAGCATGACGGCTTGATGCAGGCGCATTTTGCCCTCAATATGAATCCCGATTCGACGACAACTCAGGCATTGATGCTCGGATTTATGCTGGCCTCGGAACGTCGTCAAGGCGATGGCTCCCCATCTGTAACAGGGCAGGGGTCTGCCCACGATCTGGCCCTCTCCCTGGGACCGGATCTGGTGATGCAAACGCTCGATTACGCACTAAAAGCAGACTTCCATCAGGCCGCCTACGCTTCCCTGCAAGTACTGGGAGAAATCGGCGAAGCTCGACTTTTGTACGTCCCCAACTCCCCAATTACCGTTGCCCTCAATTCGTCAGATCGGTCCGTCCAGTTTGCAGCGGCGGAAACAATTTTGAAGTTCCGCCCCACAGCCCCATTTACCAACTCTCATCGGGTTGTTCCGATCTTGTCCGAAACCTTGTTGGATAATGGTCAGAAACGCGCCGTGGTCGTTGGCGCAAATGTGGAATCAACACTGAAGACAGCCAACCTGTTCGATCAACTTCGATACGAAACGATTTCTGCGATGACTGGTCGCCAAGGTTTTTTGATGGCTGCCCAGAATCGGGGAGTCGACCTGGTCGTCTTGCGTCCAAATACAATTCACTGGCCTCTCACCGAAACCATCGCCAATCTACGTGCCGATGCTCGTACGAAACTGATTCCGATTGTCATTTACGGTCCACTTGAAATCCGTGATCGAGCTGAGTATCTCGCGCATCGATACGACGGAATCGATTACGTCCAGGCCACTCCTGAATCAATTACCCTGCGAACCGTTGTAGAACGACTGGCGAAAAATCAGGCACTCACATCAGCCTCTGCTCAAGTCGAGACAACCAAACAGCAGGAACAAGCAGCTTACTGGCTGGCTCAAATTGGTCAGTTTCATTCTGAAGACTTGTACGACTTGCGTCTGGCGGAATCGGGCTTAATCAGCAGCCTGACTGATCCTCGTCTCGTTGGAAATTCATTAATCGCACTCGCTCACACCAGCACCTACCAGGCCCAGTCAGCTATTGCTCGCCAGATCTACGCCCCTAAAAAAGACGACCGCATCCGGGCCGAAGCAGCCCGACAGTTAAAAAGGCATATCCAGCAGTATGGCCTCCTGTTGACCGACCGGGAAATTGTCTTGCTCAAGCAAATTCGCAAAGACATTCTCGCTCCCGAATTGTCCAATGCTCTGTCCTCCGTGATCGGACAGTTGAAACCGGATAATGTCAAAACTGGTCAGGCACTGAAGAAATTCAGCGATCAACACCTTGGCGAAGTGATTCGCTGATTTCGCCCTGACCAATTCGCTCGTGTTCTTGCAGATCCCCCATTGAGGCTCAAAAGTTCCTGCAATTTCTGGTTCGGTATTTGCAACTAGCATAGTAATGGAAAAAGTGGGGAAAAATACGTATCCATAGCAGCAACCTGCCAAAACAAAAGGCAGGCCAATCCATTTCTTAGGCACACACTTGGTTCCAAGGTGCTTCCTCAGACCGTTTCGGAACAAAAAATGGATTAATCTAGTGATTTATTGAGCTCCCCATTGGTTTTGCCGTGATTCTAATCACCCCCATGCCTAGAATGGGCGCACGTTGTAACAGTACAGTTTCGTTCACAGAGTAATGTATTAGACAAAGATGGAAAACGTACTTTCGGATGCTCCTGTACTGCCAGAAATGATCGGTAGCTGTGACGCGATGCGTGACGTCTACCGATTAACGCGTCAGGCTGCCCCCACACAAGCCACGGTCCTTCTGACCGGGGAAACGGGGACGGGCAAGGAATTGATCGCCCGAGCTGTTCACGAATTAAGCACCCGGGCTACCGGACCATTTATTCGAGTCAACTGTGCTGCGCTTTCCGAAAGTTTGCTCGAAAGCGTACTATTCGGACATATCAAAGGAGCCTTCACCTCCGCCCATGAAAATCGCACCGGCCGGTTTGAAGCCGCCCATGGTGGTACCATTTTTCTGGATGAAATCAACTCGGTCAGCTACAAGTTGCAAGTCAAACTGCTGCGAGTCCTTCAGGAACATGAATTTGAACGGGTAGGTGACACACGCACGATTCAGGTCGATTGCCGCGTCATCGCCGCGACCAACCGGGATCTTCTCGACTTGGTGGAGGAGGGAACTTTCCGTGAAGACCTGTACTATCGATTGAATGTCATTCCAATTGATATCCCCCCATTACGGGAACGCACGGATGACATTCCGGCATTGGTAGATCATTTTGTCGAACGTTACTCTCGGTTGAACAACAAAAAGATCACCGGGACAGATCGGCAGGCCCTGAACTGTATGCAAAAATATTCCTGGCCAGGAAACGTGCGGGAACTTCAGAACTATATCGAACGAGCTATCGTTTTCGCCCAGGGTGAAACCCTGGAAGAAAACCTGTTCCCCCCCCACGTCCGTGGTCTCGCCCCGGTCCGCACAACCCGCTCGAACGGCAAGAACCTGGAAGACCTCTGCCGTGACCTCGTCACAAAGGGAATGCTGGAAAACAGCAATTCAGATGGAGAGCTTCATCAGAAGATCGTCTCACTAGTCGAAAAAGAACTGATCTACCAGGTTCTACAGATGTCCCAGGGAACACAAACCAAAGCGGCCACAAAACTGGGGATTAACCGGAATACCCTGCATAAGAAAATCGAGGACTATCAACTGGGTGATGTGCAATAAGCCCTGGTGGTTCAACCGTCTCGTTGATTAACCATCTTTGGCCATCAACTGTTGGCTTGCACCCAAAGCTGATCCATGGCAGAAATAAAGTTCTCAATGGCAGAGAGGCTGATTTCTGATGTACGCAGTTGTTCCTCACAAACAGCTCCTCGTACCGCCACGATATCCGGGTCGATTTCGACGACTCGCTCAAGATGTACTTGTTTAATGGAGCCTGCCAGAGCAAAGAACAGCCCACTTTCCCGACATTTTTGCCGAAGTGATTTCAACTGAGCTTCAGGCAGATAATCGAAAGTAGACAACCCACTTTTCGACCACGTATCCACAAGTAGTCCGTCACAATTTGTCTCGATTGCCACTCGTAAAACTGTTTCAGGCAAGGGAGCATTACAAGATTCGTGATCAGCATAAGCAACGGCTACCCAACGAACAGTTCCAGGTCTTATGAACTCAGAAATGGACTTCCGAAACTGGCTAAACTTTTCCGACCAACGCGGGTCAGAATGACAATCTGAGAGGCCCGTTTTAACAAAATCGTATTCGGCGGGAAGGGCGAGGGGAGCTTTCTCTGAACTCCCCCTCTGGAGTTCTCCCAACGCCGCGCTAAAATGAACCGTGGGGAAAGCAGCTTTCAAAGCTGCAATCTCAGTCAGAACGTCGGTGGCAGCCCTCCCCAGGGGGCCATGCTGGGGTTCCTTCACATCAAGTAGGTCAACTCCGGCATCCAGGGCGATTTTGGCCTCCTTTTCATCTCGAACCGAGACCAGGAGTGCCGGGCGAACTCTTACCCCCAGCCTCTCTGTATCAGAGAGAAAAGAGTGGAAAAAAGGAGCGTTTTTAGACGACATAGGAGAATCCGAACTCGATTAAAATAGTATTAAGACACAAGGACCCGACAAGAAGCCATTATTTCTGGCTCCACCCAGGCTGGAAGGCGATTTGGGGCTACCTCCAGACCGGGGTTATTTGCTAAACTCCGCCGCCCACACAGAACTGAGGATCTTCACAAGCAGGCTCATGACCGCAGGAGAATCCTCCCTCCCTGGACAATCCGAAACCGGTGCTCAAAAGCGGATTACATCCTACCCTTTTTTCTCCAGCACGGTCGCCCAACTGCCGGGATGCTCCCTGCAGTTATTTCAAAATCCTTTACGAGTAACATTTTATGCTCCGCAACGAATTACGCAACATAGCCATCATTGCACACGTTGACCACGGTAAAACAACACTGGTAGACAGCCTTCTGCGCCAGTCTGGACAGTTTCGCGACTCTCAACTTTCACAAACCTGTATCCTCGACTCCAACGATCTGGAACGAGAGCGGGGCATTACGATTTTGTCCAAAAACATCGCCGTCAATTACAAGGGAGTCAAAATTAATATTATTGACACCCCGGGGCACGCCGACTTTGGTGGAGAAGTGGAGCGAGTACTGCGTATGGCGGATGGGGCGCTAATTCTGGTTGACGCTTTTGAAGGCCCTCGTCCTCAAACCCGATTCGTAGTGCAGAAGGCACTTGAGTGCGGCCTCAAGCCAGTTGTACTCGTTAACAAAATTGACCGTCCCGATGCGCGACCGGAAGAGGTTCTCGACGAAACATTCGATCTCTTTCTCGAACTGGGAGCATCAGAGGAGGCACTCGAATTTCCTTTCCTGTTCGCCAGTGGACGAGATGGTTATGCCAGCGATGATCCCCATCGTCGAGAAGGAACCATGGAACCGCTGTTGGAGATGGTACTGAGCCATGTGCCCGGTCCCGATGTCAATCCAGACGGCCCGTTCCAAATGATGTGCACGACGCTCGACTGGTCTGATTTTGTAGGACGCGTCGTGACCGGACGAATCGCGAGCGGAAGTATACGCAAAGGTCAAAAAGTCGTCGTCATGCGCGAAGATGGTCGACATGACAATGGAGAGGTCACCCGAGTTGAAGTTTTCGACAAACTGGGTTGCCAGGAAGTTGATCAAGCGGAAGCGGGCGATATCGTCGCGTTAACAGGTCTGCCGGATCCAGAAATTGGAGACACGATCGCCTGTCCTCTCAATCCGACTTCACTGGAACGCATTTCGGTCGATGAACCAACCTTGTCGATGCTCTTCACGGTTAATAGCTCTCCATTGGCCGGAAAAGATGGCAAATTTCTGACGACTCGACACCTGCGTGCCCGTTTACAACGGGAGCTTGAATCGAATGTCGCCCTGCGTGTCGAAGAAGCCAGTGATAAAGATTCCTTTTATGTCTCTGGTCGCGGAGTTCTACACCTCTCGATTTTGATCGAACAAATGCGGCGGGAAGGTTATGAACTCTCCATCGGTAAACCCAAAGTCATCCGCAAACAAGTAGACGGAGTCTGGCACGAGCCGTTTGAGATCCTCGTCATTGACGTCCCCACAGGAGATGTTGGCCCCGTCATGGAAGTCGTCGGAAATCGTCGCGGTCAGATCGTGGAAATGACTGCCAATGATACTGGACTGACACACCTTGAATTCACTATCCCTGCACGTGGATTGATTGGGATTCGTACCCGGTTACTCAACGTCTCTCGCGGAGAAGCGGTGATTCATCATCAATTTGACTGTTACAAACCGGTGGAGGGAGAAGTTCCCCATCGCAAAAATGGAGTCCTGGTATCCCAAGTTCCGGGTAAAGCCGTTGGTTATGCCCTCTGGAAATTGCAGGAGCGAGCAGAGATGTTCGTGAACGTGAGTGACGATATCTACGAAGGGATGATCGTCGGAGAAAACTCACGTGAATCCGACATGGTCGTCAATCCGATTCGGGAGAAAAAACTAACCAACATTCGCTCGTCAGGAGCTGATGACGCCATTCTGCTCAAACCTCCACGGCAATTGACACTCGAGGCTGCTCTGGAATACATCGAAGATGACGAGTACGTGGAAGTCACCCCCACCGTAATTCGCTTACGAAAAATCTTCCTGACCGAAACCGAGCGAAAGCGAAACTCACGCAGTAAATAGCCGTGGGATCACACACGTCGCATTATTTGTTCCGATTCCGAATATCAAGGATTTGAAACCGAACTCGATCGGTTTCACGATAGTCTTATGGAATAGGGGAAGAATCCGTATTTGAAATGAGTGAAATTGTCTGGTTGGCCAAACGACTTACAGAGCCTGCCTGTCGGAAGCCAGTCTGCAAATTCTACTCAGACCGAATAAATGGGACCTTTTCCGTTTGCCTGACCGGAACGTGGACCGAAAACCTCTGATTTTCGATCTGATTTGCCCGACTTCTCAAGAATCGGTCCAAATCGTGTGATAAACTGATGTTGCTTGACAGGTCACACTTAAAGGACGATCATAAAGTACTTTCCCGGGGAATCCCTCGGAATCAGAACTGATCAAACCCGTTGACAGATCAGCATTTTGCTCTCAGTCAAAATTCATTCAGCACGAACAGCCTTCTAGCCAGAAA
>JAGQQC010000121.1 GCA_020426395.1 Planctomycetaceae bacterium | reverse complement strand
TGACCAAATCCATGTCTCATCATGACTCCCCAACACCGTCTCTGAAGATGGGTCTGCCGATTCCCAACAGCAAACTGGGGATGTGGCTGTTTCTCGGTACGGAGATCATGTTCTTCACGGCGTTTATCGGCAGTTACATCGTACTGCGGATCGGCTCTATCGATGCGACCGGCCATTCCGCCTGGCCTTCTCCCGAAGCTGTTCACATCAGTGTGACAGCAGGCGCAACCAACACGTTTGTGCTACTGTTTTCGAGCTTCCTCGTCGTGATGGCTCATAACGCGATGGGGAAAAAAGAATTCGGGAAAGCCCGCAATTTTCTGGTCGCTACCTTCCTGTGTGCCTGCGTCTTCCTCGGAATCAAAGCCTTTGAATATCAAGGCAAGTTTGAACATGGCATTCTGCCCGGTCAGATTGCTGAAGATTCCAAAGACGCCATTGAGGATACAACCTTGTCGCTGGAAACGATGATGAACAAGGAACTGGATCGTCTGACAACCGAGGGCGAAAATCCTCTCGAAAAGAAAACGTTGCTTCAATCGGAAGAACAGCAATTGCTCGCGGACGCGCCAGACTCGCCCCGGCTCAAAGAAGTCCAGGCTATATTGGCGTTGAATGTGGCTTATACCGAATTGAACGAACTCCGACGTGAAGAAAAACTCGACCTCGAACTGCTCCGCACCAAAGTAGCTGAGCTTAAAAAGAACGAACAGTTCGGCGCATTACTCGGTTCCTTGCGCGTCCATGAACCGATCCTCTACGGCAACTTGTTTGCTTCAACTTATTTCATCATGACTGGCTTTCACGCCCTGCACGTAATCATCGGAATGCTTCTGTTCGCCGTGGTGATCTGTTCGAGCTTAAAAGGGTGGGATGAGTATGTGGAGAATAGTGGCCTGTACTGGCACTTCGTGGACCTCGTCTGGATCTTTTTGTTCCCTTTGATTTACCTCATTCCGGCCTCTTCCTGAGAGCGGAAATAATTTCATTGATGTACCTTGTTTTCATCTTGTCTCGTCTTATAGATCAAACCATTTTCGGGTATTCCCATGAATGACGTGCCCTCTGCTGAAGCTCACGATTCGCACGGTAGCTCTAAAATCTATGTGATCGTCTTTGCGATCTTGTGCGCCTGTACGGCGGCCTCCTGGCTGATCGACGAACTCCACATCGATAGCACCAGATTATTAATCGTCACCGTGCTCGCGATTGCCTCGCTGAAAGCGAGTTTCGTGATGTTGTACTTCATGCATTTGAAATTCGAAAAAAACTGGAAGTATGCATTGCTCCTCCCAACCACCATTTTGGCAATTGGGTTGCCGCTCACTTTACTGCCCGATATTGGCATGCAGTATTACAGGAATGTAAATCCCCAGGCGATGACCACCGTCGAGGAAGCCACCAGCGAAACAGCCGATATCGCTAACACGACAGAAGAAGAGAACGAGACAGCCCCCGAACAATGAGATCTCGTCGTGATCGACATTTCTGAACTAACTCATTATTACGGTTCCCATTGTGCACTCAATTCGGTCTCACTCACCGTTTCGTCTGGCAGCATTCTTGGAATTCTGGGACCGAATGGCAGCGGGAAAACAACGCTTTTCCGCATTCTGAGTACACTTTACCCCGTACAGCAGGGTCAGGTAACGCTCGTCGGGATCTCGTTAACGAAAGACCCCGCTCATATCCGTCACAAAATCGGGGTAACTTTCCAGGCCCCCAGTCTCGACCCGCGATTAACGGTCGAAGAAAATTTGCGATACCAGGGTTTTCTCTACGGGCTCGCCGGAAACCGGCTGCGCGATCGTATTCGTGAATTGATGCAACGACTCAAGCTCTCCGATCGACTGAAAGATCGAGTTCAATCTCTTTCGGGGGGGATGCAGCGGCGAGTGGAAATTGCCAAGGGACTTTTACACGATCCGCAGATTCTCATCCTCGACGAACCCTCAACCGGGCTCGATCCCGGGGCTCGAATTGATTTGTGGATCTACCTGCAACAACTTCGAGATGAATCCGGAATGACCATCCTGGTGACGACCCATCTCATGGAAGAAGCCGAACGTTGCGATCAACTGGCGATACTCGACCGGGGTGTCATTGCCGCAACCGGTTCTCCTGAAGAACTGCGAAGTTCATTGGGAGGAGATTGCTTGACGATCAAAACGGAAGAACCCGCACAGTTGCAAGAGCGAATCGCGGCTGATTTCCAACTTTCGTTTCAGCAGGTGGGAAACAGTCTGCGTCTGGAAGCCCCTGCCGGTCATGAATTACTTCGCAATCTCGTTGAAGCGTATCCGGAGGAAATCCAATCCGTTGCACTGGGGAAACCGACTTTGGAGGATGTCTTCATCGCACGAACCGGACACCAGTTTTGGGGAGCGGAAACAGAATGACATCAGGCCAGCAAAACTCCAATTCCGGCAACAACATCGCAGCAGCAGGCCTCGCCGTGCGCGCGTTAGCCACACGAGAACTCGTCCGGTTTTTTCGTCAGCGAACCCGCATCATCGGCGCACTTGGCCAACCTCTGATCTTCTGGATTCTGTTCGGTGCGGGCCTGCGCGGTTCGTTTCAAGCACCAGAATGGGCTCCCGCAGGAATGACGTATCAGGAATATTTCTTCCCGGGAATCGTCGTCCTTATTATCTTGTTCACCGCGATCTTCTCGACGATCTCTCTCATTGAAGATCGCCGGGAAGGATTTCTGCAAGGAGTGCTCGTCGCACCCATACCTCGTTTTTCGATTGTGCTGGGAAAGTTGGTTGGAGGTACTCTGCTCGCGTTGATACAGGCTGTCCTGTTTCTGGCAATTGGGCCCCTGTTGTCCCTCGTCGGTCTCGCTCCCGCCATGCAGATGGACTGGTCCTTCGGAGGAGTTGTTGCTGTCGCCGGATTTTTGATTCTCGTTGCCTTTGCCCTAACTGCACTCGGTTACCTTATCGCCTGGCCGATGGAATCTACTCAAGGCTTTCATGCGATCATGTCGGTCTTTTTGATGCCGATGTGGCTACTCTCGGGAGCTTTTTTTCCAGTTCCCGATTCGGGCTGGCTGAGCTGGATCATGCGGGCCAACCCGCTCACATATGGTGTCGCTGGATTACGACAGTTAATGTACTCCGGCGTCGAGGTGACCAACTCATCCCAATTACCTGATGTCCGCATGTGTGTCCTCACCATGTTTTTGTTTGGATTAATCTGCACCATCATCGCCGTTTGGATGACAGGACGACGAAAATCGGCTGACCAGCGTTAACCTGTCTCCTATAATTGACAACTAATAATAGCTTGAAGTAATCCTGAAACCCTCTGATGGTTTTGACTGAACTTTGTTTTACGGGTTGTAGAACAGCCACAACCGGGTTTCAGGATAGATTCTAACCGCAATTCCCGCATCGACCTGATGCGTTTCAAGGAGCGTTTCTATGTTTCGGAGGCCTTTCTTCTGGATTGGCGCAATCTTATGGGCGGTTGTCCTCATCTGGGGATTTATGCTCTATCAGAAACCAGATTCATCGAACATTTCCGAAGAGGCTGTTGAAGGTCAGCTCGTCAAATCGGATGAAGAAGATTCCAGCCCGTGGTCATCAGAAGGTTTACCCGAGTTCAGCCTGACTGCTCATACGGGAGAAACGGTGACGAAAGAATCGTTGCTCGGAAAACCATGGGTCGTTGATTTTATCTTCACACAGTGTACCGGTCCTTGCCCAAAGATTTCGGCCCAGATGTCGTTATTACAGGAACAACTAAGCGAGACAAACGTGATGCTGATCACGATCACGGTCGACCCTGAAACAGACACTGTGGAAAAACTGGCCAAGTACGCCAAAGCGTTTGACGCCGACCCGGAACGGTGGTTGATGCTCACCGGAAGTGATGAGGAAATCTACGATTTGATCGAACATGGCTTTCTCATGCCGGTGCAGGAGATTCCAGGCGCTGATGCTGGCGCCCGATTCATTCACACGACGAACTTTTTATACGTTGATGAAAATGGGATCGTACAAGAAAAAATCAACGGTCAAATCGATAGCGAAGTCGATGCCCTTCGCCGTAAGCTCGTCAAAAAATATAAAGTCACCCCCTCAACAGAAGATGAACCAAAATCGGAAGACTCCGCTTCTGAAGAGAACAATTCAACTGATGAACCTTCCGACAGTGAGAGCTGAACTTCTCCAGCGGCCTCATTTGTTCGCCTTCCGTTCGACTGTTATGATAAGATTCTCGTTTCGAATGAATCTTTGAACCGCAACCGGAAATGATAGTCATGGTGACTCCTCAACCGCTGACAGCCGAAGAGCAGGCGACATACGAATGGCAAATCTGGGTCCCCGACTTTGGGGAAGCGGGTCAGGAAAAACTAAAAGGGGCGACCGTTGCTATCTCCCGATGTGGAGGATTAGGTTCGGTTGTCGCCTATGAATTAGCGGCGGCAGGAGTCGGCAAATTAATACTGGCCCATGCGGGCAATGTCAAACCGAGCGATCTCAATCGACAACTGCTGATGACCCATGACTGGCTGGGGAAACCTCGAATCGAGTCGGTCGAACGACGGTTGAAGGAACTGAATCCGCGTTTGAAGATTGAAGCCCATGCGGAAAACATCTCTGACGAAAATGTCGATCGCATTATGGAGAACGCCGATTTAATTATCGATTGCGCTCCGTTATTTAACGAACGGTTTGCGATGAACCGAATTGCGATCGAACGCAAGATCCCCCTGGTCGAATGCGCGATGTACGACCTGGAAGCACAATTGACGACGATCCTTCCAGGAAAAACTCCTTGCCTCCGTTGCCTGTTCCCGGGAGATCCCCCTGAATGGCGGCGAGAGTTTCCAGTCTTCGGAGCCGTTTCCGGAAGTGTTGGTTGCATGGCTGCATTGGAAGCCATCAAAGTACTCGCCGGATTTGGGGAACCTCTTTACGATCAAATGCTGATGTATGATCTGCGCGATATGACTTTCCACAAACGCAAGATCCAGCGCCGCACCGATTGTGAATGTTGTGCGTCCTTATTCGCCTGATCGGATATCATTTCAGCTTCATTCTTCTGCAACCTAAACCTGTGCGTTCACGATGTAATTTTTACATTGGCTGGCTGTTCATGCCAGTCGCATCATTCTTGTAAGAATTACAGTTCTCCAGTCTCTCTTGCTTCTCATTTTTATGCTGTTTTGAGCATGACAGCGTGATCGAAGTCAGGTTCTGACAACGCTATTGACCCACTTTGAGGGCAGTCCTATACTCCGCGCCCATTTAAGGTAGGAGAGGTTCTATCCAGGTAACCTGCTGCTTGTGAAAGCACAGGTCCAGGGAAGAAAACCTGCCTGAGACACTCTCCCCAATGATGTAATCCAACGCAGATAGATTGGCCTCCAGGTTTTGATTCTTCGCCTTGCCTGCCTGTTCTTATTCAGCTTGATAATGCTACTTCCATTGGAAGTACAGGCAGCGGGAGACTGGATTGAAATCAGTGAGGGAGATGCTTTTATCTGCCGTTCTGAAGTAAAAGTCGGACAGAACGAACTGCCACTGATGCTGAAGAACTTGAGAACAGAAATCGACAAGACCCTGGGTCTGGATAATAGCGAAGGATTGCTGGAACTGTATCTGTTCCGGAATCGTCGCAATTTTGTGGAATACGTATCACAACGCATTCCGGAGGGAGCTTCCCGACAGGCGTTGTATGTGAAAGGAGAAGATCGCTCCCGGGTTTACATCTACAACCACAACCTGGTTCGCAATGACATTCGGCACGAATGTACGCATGCCTTGCTGCATCATTCACTCCCCTACTTGCCGTTGTGGATGGATGAAGGTCTGGCGGAATATTTCGAAGTGGAACACCAAGTCCGGTCAACGGGAAATCCACACCTGCGAGATATTCGGTTCGCCATGTTCTTCCGACATCAACCTGACCTGAAAAAACTGGAGCAACTAACTTCACTAACAGAGATGGACAAAAATCATTACCGGGATTCCTGGGCCTGGATACATTTCCTGATCCATGAATCCGAGGAATCCCGGCAATTACTTTTGGACTATCTGAAGGAGATTCGGGAAGGGGAACCTCCCGGTCGCTTCAGCTCAATTCTGTATCAGGCGATGCCGAATGCAGACGCGAGATTAAAACAACACATTAAAAACTGGAAGTAGCCAACCTGGCGAGACCTTGTCGGTTCGCTCTTTCAACAAACTGGATACAACGGCCATAGGGAAGTGGCCGAGTTAATCGGGAAATGCAGTTTTGGACCTGGTCTGTTCAAAACGTCGTGAATTTCTTCCCGGTTAGATGTCTTTTTTTTCGACGTGAAAAACAGGGAGAAAATTATGAAAGGATTTCGTTTCCTGAAGGAAGCGGCCTTGAGTCTGGCCTGTCTGGGGATTTTGATCCCACAGCCTGGCTTGCTTGCCGCAACCCCCAAACAGGAAATCCAGAACGCACCGCGCGTCAACGGAACCACCGTTGTCGATGTGGTCCTCAGTAAAGGAGGAACCGTCATCGGGAAAGTGGTCGATCATCAAGGTAACATCGTTGAAGGTGCTGCTGTGACGATCACCCAAGGTGACAAAGAAGTTGTGAAAACTGTTTCAAACAGCAAAGGTCTGTTCGGCGCTCGCAACATGACTACCGGCACCTACAAAATTACCGCTGGTCAGGGTAGCCGTGAGTTCCGCCTGTGGTCTGCTGATGCAGCTCCTCCGAAGGCCTTGTCCAAAGCCGTTCTCGTCAGCGATTACAAAATCGTGCGTGGACAGCCCGTCATGGGTGGAATCGACATCATCACTGGCCTCCTGCTGGCAGGTGTCGCTACTGGTACCACCTTCGCGATCATTAACAACAACGACATTAATGATCTGGAAGACAAACTGGACAGCCAGAACCAACAGTTGAATAGCCGGATCGACGATCTGGAAACGCAACTTGCTGAAATTGAAGCTATCGTGACTATGTGATTTTGATCGCATAATCACAACTGGATTTTCGAATCTGTATCGATCGATGCATATTACACCGGATTGAGAATCTCATCTCAATCCGGTTTTTCTTTGCACCTCAACGAGACCGGGAACTCGTTGTTGTTTTGGAAAGCGATTGCTGCCAGATTTCATACTCCTGTAAACAATCATCGTTACTTACAAACGGTTTCCAGACCAGTCGTCCCTGGTAACCATATTGCTTGCCAGCCTCTACCTTGTGAATGACGTATTGGTAATCCCAGGCGGGGCGTTTGTTTTGTTCTGTAACTTTGAACTTGAAGAGACTGAACCGGATTTCATCTTCTTCAGAATAGCTCCGATCAAACATCAACATAAACGCCATGTTGTGCTGTGCCCGCCCGAAGTAGAACGGCTTTGTATATCGAGGGTAATCATAACTCCACACATTCAGTTTGAAGTTATGATCTTCATTATACGCCAGCGGTTCCGCATCTCGGTGTCGGTAAGTCCCCCCACCAAGATAGTCGGGATGGGTCTTCGGGGCTTCACCTCGCTGCCAGGTTTCTGGTTCGTCCGGTCCGGCAATGCCTAGGAAGTTCAAAGCAACCTCTTCCACTTCGTGCATGTAATTCGCCCAGAACAGAATCGCATATTCATGGTCACCATATTTTTCGATCTGATGGGGAACACAACGAAATTCGAAATCGATGTAATGAGGCGGAACGAGTTGATAGCGCATCGTGCTCTCCATTCGCCACGGAGAATCGTCTGCCTGACGGCGTAACTCGACCGTTCGTTCATCAATCTGATGTAGCGTATAAATGCCTTTCCGCGGAGTGAATTTGTTATCCGGATCAGACTGACCCGAAATGATGTGTTCGAAGTTCAATCCGGCAGAGGCTCCGCGTTGATCGGGATCATACGCATCGAAAGTCGGAGCGGCTGTATGGAATAGCGACT
The DNA here is from genome assembly GCA_020426395.1 of Planctomycetaceae bacterium. GTDB lineage: Bacteria > Planctomycetota > Planctomycetia > Planctomycetales > Planctomycetaceae > Polystyrenella. The sequence goes on along the minus strand of JAGQQC010000121.1, from coordinate 3,059 downwards.
GAACACCACTCAGCAGACCAGGAGATTGGGTGTTATCGTGAAACAGGGCTGAGAGCGAACCCGTTTCAAGCTTTACAGAAGTAAGCTGTTCCTCCGCAATAGAGGCGGTCCACGCAAAACAGATTACGGACAGAGAGAGAAGAGATCGACCGGCCCACCCGCACTTGATCATACAGAACCCCTCAAGGCAGATCAGGGAGTCTCCAGTTCCGTTTGAGCACCATCCCCGCTGGCGACCAAGGACATTTCTTCTGTGATTTCTGAGACCAATTGAAAATCACCTCGGCTGTCCTCGCGGTCCTTTTTCTCTTTGAGCACATTGACTTTCCATTGTGCAATTCCGAAAGGAACATCGGGGCTACGCCACAGCTCCCCTTTATTGCGGGTCCGGTTCGTAGGACTTTCGGTGGTCAGGCTTCCCACATATTTCGTTGCAGAAAAACTGCCCGCTTTCAGACTGAGCGATGTCGCTCCTTCATCTTCAATTGAGCGGTAATGACGAACCAAAGTGACCAGCGGATAAACCTGAAACACTGGTGTATTAATTTCTTCGACTTCTTCAAACAAACTCAGTTGTCGATAGCCTTTCACAATCGGAATGTAGTCGACCAGAATATCCTGGTCATCAATGGTTTTTCCGATCACGGCCTGCTCGGGAATCAACACTTTGTAAATGCGAACACCATAGCTACCAGGATCGATACCCGATTCGCTCGGTTTCCCGGTCACCAACTTGAATTCAAGCCAATGACAAGTCGTGGGGGCTCCTTGATACTCGGCCGATTCGGTCCCCAGTGACTTGATGGTCAGCTCCCTGATCCACTCCAGTTCCAGGTTACCCTCGGCAACACCCGACCGAACTTCGGTCTGATTGTAGGTCCCTTCGTATCGGGCCCAAGTCCCTTCCTGGGGTAATGACCAGACTAACCCCTGAGCCTGAACGACTGCTGGCAGGCTGAATACCACGAGGCAACAAAATAAGAATAGAATTCGATTGAATCGGAACATCAAGCCATATTCTCCACAGACAACTTTCGCCAGAGGAACCGTTACCCCACAAGGAGAACCCGAGCCCGAATCTCCGACGCGAGATCGAAAATTCAATACAGGGCCGAACTGCGCAAATCTCGAAAGGGTAGCGACTTTCGCCTCTTCAGTCTCTCACACGGGCCGGGGGCTGGCAAGCTCGATCCCGAAAATGGCCCCAAATCAGGCTGATTTCAGGGCTTGGAGGACTATCTGGGCAATATCTAGGAGGTTCGATGGAGCAAAACCAACCGCTCCCCCTGAATTATTAGCCCCAGAAGTAGGGTTTAGCAGCCCTTCAGTGGGGAGCTTCATCTTTGAGGTGAGTCCGGTGCCGGATAATCTCCCCTTCGACCAGATAGACGACATCCTCGGCAATATTCGTCGCGTGATCTGCGACGCGCTCAACATGGCGGGATGCAGAAAAGAGGTGCAAGGCCGATTCAATACAACTGGGGGTCCGTTCCATCTGGTCTCGAAGTTCTTCAATGATGCTCCGATTCAAATGGTCAATCCGGTCGTCATCATCACAGACCTGACGAGCCATGTTGCTATCAAGCTGCACGTATGCGTTAATGCTCCGATGCAGCATATCTACGGCTGCACGAACCATCACTTGCAAGCGATCCGGGACTTCGATGGCAGGACCATTGATGAGCGAACAGGCTCGTTCAGCGATATGGACTCCCAAGTCGGCAACTCGCTCCAGTTCGGCAGTGATTTTGAGAACCGTCGTCAAACGTCGCAAATCGATCGCCACCGGCTGGTGCAAGGCCAACACCTTGAGACAGCTCTCTTCCAGTCGGACATCCCAGCGGTCGATGATATCGTCCTTAGCGGCCAGCTCCTGAGCTTTCTCGTAACTGGGTTCTGAAAGTGTATCCACCGACAGGTGAATCATCTCTTCCACCATAGACGACATCGTCAACAGGTCGTGATGAAGCTGTTCCAAATCCCGTGTCAGATGCAAACTCATATCAGGTCACTTTCTGGACGTCCCTTAATCAACGTCAGGTGTAATCTCTTTTTGTAATAACCCGGCTTCTTGCTGTTCCGGCATATTCATCATACGTGCTGCAAACAATTCGACAAGCTCGATTCACGAAACAAGAACCTCTGATTAACCAAAACGCCCCGTGATATAGTCTTCCGTCTTTTTCTCTTTCGGGTTCGTAAAGAGTTGTTCGGTTTCGCCGACTTCGATCAGGTTTCCTTCATAGAAGAATGCGGTCGCATCGCTGATTCGAGCTGCCTGTTGCATGTTGTGAGTAACGATGACGATCGTGTAGTTCTGTTTAAGCTCGAAAATCAAATCTTCGATGCGGGCAGTGGAAGCGGGATCAAGAGCGGAAGCCGGTTCATCCATCAACAGCACATCCGGATTTGTGGCCAGTGCCCGGGCAATACAAAGTCGCTGCTGCTGTCCACCGGATAAAGCCAGGGCTGAATCATTCAAACGGTCTTTGACTTCTTTCCAGAGCGCCGCTCGCTCCAATGACTGTTCAACTATCTCTTTCAAGACAGTTTTGTTCCGTTGACCGGCAATGCGAGGTCCGTAAGCGACATTGTCAAAAATCGATTTGGGGAAAGGGATCGATTTCTGAAAAACCATCCCAACTTTTTTTCGAAGAGCAACGACATCGATTTTCGGATCGTAAATGTTAATTCCTTCAATCGATATTTCTCCGGTCAATCGGACATCTTCAATAATGTCATTCATCCGGTTGAGCGTGCGGAGGAAGGTACTCTTCCCGCATCCCGAAGGACCAATCAGCGCCATGACCGATCGGGGTGGAACTTGTAACGAAACATCAAAGAGCGCCTGAGAATCACCGTAATAAAAATCCAGATTCCGGGCTTCAATCATCGGTTTTACTGGATGATCTGTGTGGGGAGTCTGTTCCGGTTCGGTCACAGTCGTTTTCTTACGATTTACGATTTGGGTGAATCCTTGTATCGTGGTAGCCATCGTTGCTCCAGTCGGTTCGGAACCTCGTGTTGGATTGATACTGTCAGAACTATTGGGATTAGAC